>NZ_RAWR01000250.1:0-14879 GCF_003986945.1 Corallococcus sp. AB018
GCCCTCCTCGCCGCCACGGGCCTGCTGCTCGCCGCCCCCCGCGTTCACGCCCAGGCCGCCGAGCCTCCCAAGTCCGCCGAGCCTCCCAAGGCCGCCGAGCCGCCAGTCATCAACGTCTCCGAGGAAGGCTTCACGCTGTCGTCCTCGGACAAGGCCTTCGTGCTCAAGCTGCGCGGCCAGCTCCAGGGCGACGGGCGCTTCTACTTCGCGGACATCGACCGAACCGGCACCAACACGTTCCTCGTGCGGCGCATGCGCCCCATCCTGGACGGGACGCTCTTCGGCTTCATCGACTTCCGCCTCATGCCGGACTTCGGCGTCAATCAGCCGATCATCCAGGACGCGTTCATCGACTTCCGTCCAGGGGAATGGGTCCGCCTGCGCGCGGGCCGGTTCAAGACGCCGTTCGGACTGGAGCTGCTCCAGTCCGACATGGACAACCCCTTCATCGAGCGCTCGCTCACGGTGGACCTGGTCCCCAACCGCGACGAGGGCCTGGAGCTGCACGGCGAGGGCGAAGGCGGCCGGTGGCAGTACTCGCTGGCGGTGGTGAATGGAGACCCCGACGGCGCCAGCACCGACACCAATCCTGACGACAGCTTCGACCTGGTCGCCCGCGTCTTCGCCCTGCCCTTCAAGGGCCGCGAGCCGTCCTTCCTCCAGGGACTGGGGCTGGGCATCGCGGTGACGCGCGGCCTCCAGTTCGGCACCGCCACCAACACCGGGCTCGCGCCCTTTCGCAGCACGGGCCAGGAGATCATCTTCAGCTATCTCAACAACGCGAACACCGGAGAGACGGTGACGGCGCACGGCCAGCACCTGCGGCTCGCGCCCCAGGGTTACTTCTACTGGGGGGCCTTCGGCCTCCTCGCGGAGTACGTGCGCTCGTCACAAGAGGTGCGAATCGCGGACGCACGCGCGCGGCTGCGCAACCACGCGTGGCAGACGTCGGTGTCGTGGGTGTTCGGAGGGAAGGCGTCCTTCGAAGGCGCCCGGCCCACGACGCCCTTCGACCCGAAGACGCTCAAGGGCGGCGCGCTGGAGGTGGCGGCGCGCTACCACGCCCTGGACATTGACGACGCCGCCTTCCCCCGCTTCGCCAACCCCGCGCAATCCGTGAGCGCGGCGAGCGGCTTCGGCGTCGCCACGACGTTCGCCTTCAACCGGCGCGTGCGCTTCGCCATGAACTTCCACCGCACGAACTACGAGGGCGGCGCTCCGGATGGCGCCGACCGCCCTCCCGAGAACGTCCTCATGTCCCGCTTCCAGCTCACGTTCTGAAACCCCGCCCGCGAGCCGTGAAACATTTGGTGACGCCGGGTGTCATCCGGCGGCTTCGTCCTGGTGCGTCTTGAAGCGCCCACGTCATGTGCACGACGCTCCCGCCGCCCGCCACGGGTGGCCCTTGCCCGTGGGCCGCTCCCGCGGACTCCGCCGAGAGGATGCATGCCCGCGAACGTGTTCCCGCAACGCCCGACGCCTGTCCGCTCCCCGTCCCTGTCGAAGGCGCTCACGCGCGCCGCGCTGCTCGGCCTCCTGGGCCTGGGCGCACCCGTGGCCGCGCAGCAGCCCCAGGCGCCCATCACGGAGGACGTGCCACTCCCGGTGCAGCCGCTCCTGCCCGACAGCCGCGTCTACTTCACCACCCTCAACGTGGTCCGCTACAACCCGCTGGGGCTCGAGTCGCAGAACCGGCTCGTCTACCAGAAGCGCCTCTCCGACAGCCCCTCCCTGCTCCTGCGCGACACGTACGCCAGCGCCGGCGCGAGCCTCCGGCTGAGTCCCGCGTTCTTCAAGCTGGGGCCCGTGGTGGAGCTGCAACCGCTGGCGATCTTCAACGTCCGCGCCGGCTACGAGTACGTCCAGTTCTTCGGCACCTTCGGCAGCGTGCAGTCCTATCCGGACTCCTTCCAGCCCTACGACGACGACCTGCGCAGCGCGACCAATGACACCGCCTACGGCACCTCCGGGCACCACTTCTTCGTGGAGCCCATGCTCCAGGCGAAGGTGAAGTCCCTGGCGCTGCGCTCGAAGCTGGCCATCGAGTACTGGAACATGTCGCTGCGCGACGGCGGCACGCGCGGCACGTTCTACGACCCGACGCTGGACACGCTGGTGCCCGGCAAGGGCTGGGTGCTCGCCAACGACACGGACCTCCTCTGGCTGGCCGGACAGTGGACGCTGGGCGCCCGGCTCTCCGCGGTGTGGCCCCGCTACGACGAAGACACCAACGCGGTGGAGCCGCTGCCCGGGCGAAAGCTGCCCACCAACTCGCACGTCCGCGTGGGCCCGCTCGTCGCGTATGCCTTCGACACGAAGCCGGGCGGCGTCATGAGCAAGCCCACCGTGCTGCTCATGGCCGGCTGGTACCTCAAACATGAGAACCGCATGAACGCCATGCCCTACCTGCTGGGCGGCTTCTCCTTCACCACGGAGCTGCTCTCCGGCCGCTGACCGCGCCCCTGCGGACTGTTCAGGCATCAAAGCCCCACTGCCCTCCAGGGCAGTGTGCCTGCCTGCAGGTCGTTCCTAACTCGCACTGTCTGTCTTTGGGGACAGCGAGGTGGGGACACATGGGAACGACTCGCAGGGTGATGGGCTGGCGGCTTCTTTGGGGCGCCGTGATCGCAGCGGCGCTTGGCGGGTGCGGGCCCTCGGAGGCCCCCGAGGCGTCCGCACGGACGCAGGAGGCGGCACTCTCGGGGGGAGCCTTCGCCTGGGTGAAGCACCTGGGGTCCCCCCGGTTCGACCAGGCCCACGCGGTGGACTTCGACCGCGACGGCAACATCCTCGCGCTGTTCCTCTACCAGGGCAGCGTGGACCTGGGCGCGGGCCCCGTCGGCTCCGGGAACCCCGACAGCATTGGCTTCGCGGTGGCGAAGTACACGACGGCCGGCGCGCTGCTGTGGACCCGCGCCTATGAAGGCGTGCTTCCTCCCGGCGGACAGAACTTCGTCGACGCGGTGGCGCTCACGGTGGACCGGGAGCGCAACGTGCTCGTCGCGGGGACGTCGAACGAGCCCATCGACCTGGGAGGGGGACTCCAACCGGCAGGCGCCTTCCTGCTGAAGCTGCGCAAGACGGGGCAGTTCCAGTGGGCCCGGCACTTCACGGGCAACATCTCTCCCCATGACCTGGTCACCGACTCGCAGGACGGCATCGCCATGACGGGCAACGCCTTCCGCACGGTGGACTTCGGCCAAGGGCCCAACTCCTCGCAGGTGACGGACGTCGTGACCGCATTCCTCACGAAGTTCAATGCCGCCGGCGCGGCGCAGTGGACCGTCCGCGAGCAGTTGATCCTGAGCAGTGGTGCCAGCGTCGCGGTGGATGAAGCGGACGCCTTCTACTTCGCGGGAATCCTGTACCCTGACCCGGAGGTCTGGAAGGTGACCCCCTCGGGCACGGTGGCGTGGACCCGGTCGCTGGTGGGCGCGTCGGGAGGAGCCGCGAGCATCGCCGTGCACGGCAACCGCGTGGTGGTGGGAGGCCAGTTCAGCAGCGCCTTCACGTTCCGGGGCCAGACGATTACGCCCCCGGTCCCGGGCGGCGGCTTCCTCGTCGCGTGGACCCGGGCCGGAGAGGAGCGCTGGGCCCGCGCCTACCCGCAGGCCGTGGGCGCGGTCGCCGTGGCCGAGGACGACGCAGTGGTCGTGGGCGGCGCCTCCATCGAGCCGGACTCGCCCTCCGGCTACACGCTCTTCACCGCGAGGCTGGAGCGCATCGAAGGTCAGCAGCAGTGGAGGCACACGTACAGCTCGACCGGACGCCCGTTCTTCACGGACGTGGCGGTGAACAAGCAGGGCGCGTTCGTGGGGATCGGCTACTTCTCCGGCACCCTCCACCTTGGAAGGAACCTGGTCTCGCGCGGCTTCGACGACGACTTCCTCTTCAAGGCGTCGACGGCGCCCTGACGGTCATCCGAAGCCCTGGGCGCGCAGCACCGCGCCCAGCGGCACGGAGCCCGCGCGGGAAGCGTCGAACCACCGCGCGGCCTCCTCCGGCGTCGGCTGCGTCCACCGCCAGCGCCCGGGCCCGCCGCCGCCCTGGCAGCGGATCAACGACGTGCGCAGCTGCTCCGCGTGGGTGAACTCCAGCTGCTCCAGCACCAGCGGGTTCTGGCTGGTGACGAAGGCCTGCCTTTTCCCCATGTCCCGCACGCACGCGCGCACCAGGTCCGGATGCAGGCCGTCCGCCAGCTCGTCCGCGATGACGAAGGACTCGTGCACGTCCAGGTAGTAGAGGAAGGACAACAGCCGCTTCTGGCCATGGCCCAGCTGCTCCTGCGTCACCGGAGTGCCGTCCGGCCGCACGAACGCGAAACGGAAGCCGCTGAAGCCCAACCGTCCGCCCTGGGACAGCGGCGTCGTCTCCGTCACGTCCACGGTGAGCGTGCCTGAAGCGAACCCCGCCAGCGTCACGAAGCGCGCGAGGAAGCCCTGGGGCTGCGCCTCGTGGCGGAAGAGCAGCGACGGGGGCACGGGCTCGCGCTCCACCTGTTCGCGCAGCCAGCCCGGCATCCACGTGGGCAGCGCCATGAGTCCCAGCGGAAACAGTTCCTCACCGCGCTGCTCCATCGCGTAGCGGATGGCGCCGATGCGCTCGAACATGCCCAGCGCTTCGTCGAAGCGCGGCGGCGCCAGCAGGAACGTCTCCCGGAGCAGGTCCTTCAGCCGGTCCTTCACGCCGCGCTCCAGGTACTGCGCGGCCATGAAGAGCAGCGTCCATACGGACCGGTCCAACACCGACCAGTGCATGCGCTTGGAGAAGCCAGCCGCGCCCGCCACCTCGCACGCGAAGCCCGTGGCGCTGGCGCGCATGACGAGCCGCGCGTCCTCCGCCGCGTCCCACCGCACCGTCGCCACGATGGAGGGCATCAGCCCGTGCGCCAACGCCGCCGGCGGCAGCGCCAATGCGGCGCCAGGGCCTGCATCGGAGCCGCCCTCCCCGGCCGTAGCGGGCAGCGCGGCGGGCGGCTCGTTGCGCACGGCCACGTCCACCGTCAGCGCGTCGAAGCGCAGCGCGTACTCCAGCGAGAACGGCTCCCGCAGCAGCCCGGAGAAGTCCGAGCACAGCACCGCGGACACCAGCTCCAGCAGCGTCGTGCGTCCGCTGCCCGTCGCGCCCACCACCACGTTCAGGGCAGGGCCGAACGTCAGCACCGTGTCCGGCGCGAGCCCTCGGTAGTGGTGGACGTGCAGACGGGTCAGCTTCATGGCGTCCGGCCCTCCCCTTGCCTTGGACGGCCGTCAGCGTAGGCCCTTCGCCAGCTGATGCGCGAGCCGTTGGAGCAGCTCCGTGTTCTCCGCCTCCGCCGCCTTCAGCTTGGGCAGCTGCGCCTCCAGCGCCGCCACGTCCTTGCCCCGGGTGACGAGGTCCTCCTCCCCCAGCTCCAGCCAGCGCCCCAGCTCCTGCGCCGTCAGCTCCAGGTGGAACTGGAAGCCATACGACTTTCCCAGCCGGAAGGCCTGCTGCGTGTACCGGTCCGTGGACGCGAGCAGCGTCGCGCCGGGCACCGGCGTGTACGTGTCCCCATGCCAGTGCGCCACCGCCGTGCGCGGCTTCGCGCCCGCCACCACCGGGTCCTTCAGCGCGTCCTGCGTCCAGCGCACCGGCCCCACGCCCACCTCGAAGCCATTCTTCCCCGGCGACACCGTCGCACCCGCCGCCGCCGCCAACAGCTGCGCACCCAGACACACGCCCACGCACGCGCGGTCGTTCGCCAGCCGCTCTCCCAGCAATGCCAGCTCTTCATTCAGGAACGGATGGGCGTCCGCCTCGTACACCCCCATGGGCCCACCCATCACCACCACCAGCGGCGCGTCCACGTCCTCGCGCTTCACCGTCCGGAAGCGCCGCACCAGCGTGAAGCCCGCCGCCTCCAGCGCCGGCCCCAAGAGGCCTGGCCCCTCGTGCTCCTCGTGCTCGAACACCACCGCGCGCATTTTCCGCCACCCCTTCCCTGTGTCTTTGTTTGTGCCACACGCAATGCGTGCCGCGTGAAGACTAACGCTCCATGCCACGGTTGGCCGCGACGCGCCGTGAAACCGGATAGCCGGCAGGCATTTATTTCACAGTATTTCATGCCATCATCTGCGGGCCCGGTTTCCCCTATAAGCATGCACACCCGGGCATTCCCCCTTGGGCGTTTTCGTCGCGTCGTATTCCGAAAGGAAGTTCCTCGTGAGCAAGAGCCTTCGCGGTTTCAAGTGGCTGATGGGCACGGTGGTCGGCGTTTCCCTGCTGAGCGGTTGCGGCGCTCCTCCGGCGGAGGGTGAGCCCACCCCGACCGAGGCCACCGAGCAGGCCCAGGGCGCCCTGACGGCGCAGGTGTCCGCGGGCAAGGCCTCCATGGCCGCCAGCGAGCGCGTGACGGTGGAGGTGACGCTGACCAACACCTCCTCTTCGCCGGTGAGCATCTACAAGTGGGACGCGCCGGGCGAGGGCCTCAACGAGGGCCGCCTGTCGGTGTCTCGCGACGGCCAGCCGGTGGAGTACACGGGCGCGCACTTCAAGCGCGTGCAGGGCCGCGCCGAGGACATGGTCACCATCGCCCCCGGTGAGAGCCTCTCCGGTCCGGTCGTCGTGTCGGACGCGTATGACCTGTCCGTCTCCGGCACCTACACCATCCGCTACGAGCTGGAGGCGCGCGCGGGCGTGACGGCGCTGTCCTCCAACGCGGTCAGCCTCTTCATCGAGGGCCGCCGCAACAGCCTCGAGGGCATCGAGGCGATGCGCACGGTGACGGCGCAGGGCCTGTCCTACTCCGGGGCGTGCACCGCCTCCGAGCAGACCACCATCACCAACGCGTACAACAGCGCGAAGACCTACTCCAACAACGCGTACACGTACCTGAGCGCCACGCCGTCCGCGACCAGCCGCTACACCACGTGGTTCGGCACGTACTCCAGCTCCAACTGGAACGTCATCAAGACGCACTTCAACAGCATCAAGAACGCGTTCGCGTCCGCCGCCGTCGTCGTGGACTGCAGCTGCAACGAGAGCGGGACCTACGCGTACGTGTACCCGGCCTCGCCGTACAAGATCTACGTGTGCGGCGCCTTCTGGAACGCCCCCAACACGGGCACGGACTCGCGCGCGGGCACGCTGGTCCACGAGATGAGCCACTTCAACGTCGTGGCCGGCACGGACGACTGGGCCTACGGCCAGACGGCCGCGAAGAACCTGGCCCGGTCCAACCCCACCAACGCGCGGGACAACGCGGACAGCCACGAATACTTCGCGGAGAACAACCCCTCGCTGCCGTAAGGTGACGCGGGACCGTTGACTCCGGGGCGCGGGCCACATGGGCTCGCGCCCCTTTTCTTTTCGCAGCACGAACACAAGGAGCGTCACGTGATGGGCCTGGGACGAAGGAACCTCGCATGGCTCGCGGTGCTGACCGCCGCCGGTGTCACCGCCTGTACCCCGAAGCCCGCGGAGGCACCCGCGCAACAGCAGGCCCCCGTCGCCGCGACGCCGCCTCCCGCCGCGCCGCCCCCCGCCGCCGAGCCCGCGAAGGAGCCCACCGCCGTGACGACCCCGAAGCTGGAGTGCGCCCTCAGCGTCCACCCGAAGGCGAAGGCCGGCGAGTCCATTGAAGTCCTCTTCAAGCTCACCAACCGCTCGGAGTCGCCCGTCTGGGTGCTCAAGTGGCAGACGCCGCTGGAGGGCATCCTGGGCACGGTGTTCCAGGTCACTCGCGACGGCGAGGAGATGCCGTACCAGGGCCCCATGGTGAAGCGCGCGGCCCCGGGCGCGGACAGCTACGCGGCCATCGCCCCGGGCGCCACGGTGGAGAACACCGTGGAGGTGACGCAGGCCTGGGACTTCAAGAAGCCGGGCACGTACCGCATCACCTTCCGCGACGCGCTGATGGACGTGGCCACGCGCAAGGAGGACGTCCCCCGCGCCGGCGGCGAGTACCAGTCCACGCCCGTGACGTGCGCCCCCGTGGACGTCACGGTCGCCGCGCGCTGAGGGGAGCCGTGAGTCCGCAGGAGGGGACCTCTTCCGGATTTCCCTGGAACGAGGAGGGCGGGCAGGCACGGTCCCCCTCCTCAGCCGGGCCCGGGCGCGATACACCTGGGCCCACCATGGCGGACACCCCCACGATGAACATCCCGACGGTCGACCTGCTGGACCTGGCGTCGGGTGAACCGGCGCGCCTGGAGCGCGCCGCGGCGGCCCTGCGCGAGGCCTTCGGCGTCTTCGGCCTCGTGTTCGTGAAGAACCACGGCGTGGACGCGCCGGCGCTGGAGCGCTTCTACGACGCGTTCTCCGCCTTCGTGGCCCGCCCGGACGCCCAGAAGCGCTCCCTGGGCCGCGCGGACCTCTGGTACCAGCGCGGCTGGACGCCTCCCAACACGGAGGTCGCCGTCGCCAGCAACGGGCAGCCGGACTTCAAGGAGTGCTACTTCGCGGCGCCCACGCCCACCGACCCGCAGTCCGCCATGGAGTTCCCGGAGCTGTACCCGGAGAACATCTGGCCGGACGACGCGCCGCCCTTCTTCCAGGAGGGCCTGCTCACCATGGGCACCGCGCTGCACGAGGCCGGCCTCAAGCTGCTGCGCGGCGCCGCCCTGGCGCTGAACCTGCCGCAGGACACCTTCACCGCCTCCTGCGAGAAGGCGCCCCACGTCACGCGCGCGCTCCAGTACCTGCCGCTGGGCCCGTCCCAGGTGAACACCGGCATCCTCTGGGGCGAGGAGCACACCGACTTCAACCTGCTGACGCTGCTGCCCGGAGGCCGCTTCCTGGATCCGGAAGGCCGCCCCGCGCCGAAGCCGGATGACCAGAGCGGCCTGTACCTGCGCACGCGCGCGACGCCGGACGCGCCCAATGGCGCGATGGTGCGCGGCACCGCGCCCGCGGGCTGCATCGTGGCGCAGGTGGGCCAGCAGCTGGAAATCCTCACGGGCGGCACGTTCCTCGCCACGCCGCACGTCATCACCGCGCCGGGCGTGCCGGGGTGGCAGCGCCAGTCCGCCGCGCACTTCATGCACGTGCACACCAGCCAGGTGCTCTTCCCGCTGCCCGGCTTCCGCACGCCGGAGGCGGTGGCCAACTACGCGCCGCCGGTGCTCGCGGGCACGTACGACATCAAGACGCTGGTGGACATCGGCCTCGCGCCGCCCGCCGCGCTCGACAAGCTGGGCTACCGCCACTACGACCGGCTGAACAAGATGCGCGCGACCACATAAGGCGCGCCGGGGCCGTGCGCCCCTTGTCGCTGGCGCAAGGGGGACGGGCTGCGTTACAGCGCAGCCCACTCCATGGCCGATACCCCCTCCGTCCTCGCCAGCTCCGTCTTCCGTCACCGCGACTTCCGGCTGTATCAAATCGCCCGTCTGTGCGCGGTGCTCGCGGCGCAGATCGAGTCGGTGGCCATCGGGTGGCAGGTGTACGAGCTCACCGGGAGCGCGCTCGCGCTGGGCTACACGGGCCTGTCCCAGTTCGTCCCCTTCCTCGCCTTCAGCCTGCTGGGCGGACAGGTGGCGGACCGCTACGACCGCCGCCGCATCCTGGCCATCTGCCAGGGCGTGATGCTGGTGTGCAGCCTGCTGCTCCTGTCCTTCACCCTGGGCCACGTCACGGACGTGCGGTTCGTCTACGGCGTGCTGGTGCTGTTCGGCACCGCGCGAGCCTTCTACGCGCCCGCGGGCTCCGCGCTCACGCCCTACCTGGTGCCGCCGGAGGAGCTGACGCGCGCGGTGGCGGTGAACTCCACCACGTGGCAGGTGGCCACCATCGCGGGCCCCGCCGTGGGCGGCCTGCTCTACGGGTGGCTGGGCGGCAAGGGCGTGTACATCACGTCCGCATCGCTGTGCGCGCTCACCATCGTGTGGATCCTCTCGCTCAAGGTGCGCACCGGCAGCGCGTCGCGCGAGCCCATCTCCCTGACGACGCTCGTCGCGGGCCTGCGCTTCGTGCGCCAGAAGCGGCTGCTCCTGGGCAGCCTCACCCTGGACCTCTTCGCGGTGCTGCTGGGCGGCGCGGTGGCGCTGTTGCCCATCTACGCGCGCGACGTGCTGCAGACCGGCCCGTGGGGCCTGGGCCTGTTGCGCAGCGCTCCGGCCGCGGGCGCGGCGGTGGTGGCGGTGCTGCTCGCGTTCCGTCCGCTGGGCGGCCACGCCGGGTGGAAGATGTTCGGCGCGGTGGCGGTGTTCGGCGCGGCCACGCTGGTGTTCGGCCTGAGCAGGTCCCTGCCCCTGTCGCTCGTGGCGCTCGCCATTGGCGGGGCGGCGGACATGGTGAGCGTGGTGGTGCGCCACACGCTGGAGCTGGTCTCCACGCCGGACGACATGCGCGGCCGCGTGGGCGCGGTGAACATGATGTGCATCGGCGCCTCCAACGAGCTGGGCGAGTTCCGCGCGGGCTCGCTCGCGGAGGCCCTGGGCGCCGTGCACGCGGTGGTGATTGGCGCCGTGGGCACGCTCATCGTCGTGGGCCTCTGGGCCTGGCTCTTCCCGGAGCTGCGCAACGTGGACCGGCTGGAGTCCGCCGCCCACCGCCCGCCCCGCCCTGAACAGGACCCCACCGAGTCCGCGCCCTCCGTCTGAGGCCCTCGAGCGCCGAGTGAAAAACCATGGCGCGCGAAGGTTTGACGCCGGGTGAGGGAGCTGTTGCCTGGGCGGCCACCGGCTGACTGCACCTGTGGCCAGGAAGGATACAAGCGGGGCCTTTCAGCCCCCACCTTCCGAGGAGGGTGGCCGCTGGTATGGTCCGTGCTTGGACCCACGTCCCATGGCGTACTACTTCCACGTGCTGGCACTCTGCGTAGGGGCCGCTCTTTGCCTCGTCCTGGGCAGGGCGCTCTTCGAGCCTGACGCGCCCGCTCCTGTCCCCGTCACCACCCAGACGGACCCGAGCGCGCCCCGCGTGGTCCGCATGGACGCCGGCAACCACCCTCGCAAGTAGGGCCCCACGCCGGGGCGTCCCCGCGCGATGATGCGCGCTGACCGTGAGCGAGACCGGCTCCTTCCTTCTCTTCCTGCTGCTCTGGGCGGTGCTCCTCGTGGGGGTGCTGTCCATCGTCGTCTCCACGCTGCGCACCGGCGCGCCGCCCATGCCCAGCTCGCCCCGGGTGCGGCGGGCGCTGTTGGCCATGCTCCCGGCGGACACCCGGGGCACCGTGTTGGACCTGGGCTCGGGCTGGGGCGACGTGGCCTTCAACCTGGCGGACCACTGCCCCCAGGCGCGCATCGTCGCGTACGAGCTGTCCTGGTTGCCGTGGCTCTTCAGCCGGCTGCGCCAGCGGCTCTTCCCCCGTCCCAACCTCACGCTGCTTCACGGGGACTTCTTCGCCGCGTCCTTCCAGGACGCAACCTGCGTCGTCTGCTACCTGTCCCCGGGCATCATGACGCGCCTGGCGCCCCGCTTCGCGGCCGAGCTGCCGGAAGGCGCGCGCATCCTGAGCCACACCTTCGGGCTTCGCGGCTGGACGCCCGTGCGCAGCGTGCGGCTCCAGGACCTCTACCGCACGCATGTCTACCTCTACGAAGTGCCGCCCCGCGCGCCGCCCCGTGAGTAGAGTCCCCGCCCGTCCACCCCTTCTCGAAGAGACCCTCCCGCGATGAGTGACTTCCAGTTCCAGGACATGCTGCCACTTGGCAAGGACGAGACGCCCTACCGCCTGCTCACGAAGGAGGGCGTCTCCACGTTCGAGGCCGGCGGACGCAGCTTCCTCCAGGTGGAGCCGGAGGCGCTCACGCTGCTCACCCGCGAGGCCATGCGGGACATCTCGCACCTGTTGCGCCCGGGCCACCTGCGGCAGCTGGCCAACATCCTCCAGGACCCGGAGGCGTCGTCCAACGACAAGTTCGTGGCGGTGGAGCTGCTCAAGAACGCGAACATCGCCGCGGGCGGCGTGCTGCCCTCCTGCCAGGACACCGGCACCGCCATCGTGATGGGCAAGAAGGGCCAGTACGTCCTCACCCGCGGCGGCGACGAGGCGGCCATCTCCAGGGGCGTGTTCGACACGTACCTCACAGCCAACTTGCGCTACTCGCAGATGGCGGCGCTGGACATGTACAAGGAGGTCAACACGGGCAACAACCTGCCCGCGCAGATCGAGCTCTACGCGACCGACGGCGACGCCTACAAGTTCCTCTTCATGGCCAAGGGCGGCGGCTCCGCGAACAAGAGCTACCTCTTCCAGGAGACGAAGGCCGTCCTCAACCCGCAGAGCCTGCTCGCGTTCCTGGAGCAGAAGATCCGCGCGCTGGGCACCGCCGCGTGCCCGCCGTACCACCTGGCCATCGTGGTGGGCGGCACGTCCGCGGAGTTCGCGCTGAAGACGGCGAAGTACGCCTCCGCGCGCTACCTGGACACGCTGCCCACGTCCGGCAACGCGCTGGGCCGGGGCTTCCGCGACGTGGAGCTGGAGCAGGAGGTGCTCAAGCTCACCCAGCGCACCGGCATTGGCGCGCAGTTCGGCGGCAAGTACTTCTGCCATGACGTGCGCGTCATCCGGCTGCCCCGCCACGGCGCGTCCTGCCCGGTGGCCATCGCAGTGTCGTGCTCCGCGGACCGCCAGGCGCTGGGGAAGATTACCCGCGACGGCGTCTTCCTGGAGGCGCTGGAGACGGACCCCGCGAAGTACCTGCCGGAAACCACGGACACGGACCTGGCCGGCGACGTGGTGAAGCTGGACCTCAACCGCCCCATGAGCGACCTGCGCGCGGAGCTGTCGCGCTACCCCATCAAGACGCGCCTGTCGCTGTCCGGCTCGCTGGTGGTGGCGCGCGACATCGCGCACGCCAAGATCAAGGAGCGCCTGGACCGGGGCGAGGGCATGCCCCAGTACCTCAAGGACCACATGGTCTATTACGCGGGCCCGGCGAAGACGCCGGAGGGCTACGCGTCCGGCTCCTTCGGCCCCACCACCGCGGGCCGCATGGACGCGTACGTGGATCAGTTCCAGGCGGAGGGCGGCAGCTTCGTGATGCTCGCCAAGGGCAACCGCTCCCCGGCCGTCACGGAGGCCTGCAAGAAGCACGGTGGCTTCTACCTGGGCTCCATCGGCGGCCCGGCCGCGCGCCTGGCGCAGGACTGCATCAAGAAGGTGGAGGTGCTGGAGTACGCCGAGCTGGGCATGGAGGCCGTGTGGAAGATCGACGTGGTCGACTTCCCCGCCTTCATCGTCGTGGATGACAAGGGCAACGACTTCTTCGCGAACATCAACAAGCCGTCCGCGAAGAAGTAGGCCTCGGAAGTCACCTTCCGGCGCGCGCTCTCAGTCGAACTCGAGCGCGCGCTGGAAGTCCGCCGGGTTGGAGGCCGCGCTCTGCGCCGTCTCCAGCGTGATGTCGCCCGCGCGGTACAGCTGCGTCAGGTGCTGATCGAAGGACTGCATGCCGAACATGTCGCGGCCCTTCTCGATGACGTCCTTCAGCTCCGAGGCGCGGTCGTCCCGGATGTACTGCTCCACCGTCTTCGTCTGCACCATGATCTCCAGCGCCACCGTGCGGCCCTTGCCGGTGGCCTTGGGCAGCAGGCGCTGGGAGACGGTCGCCTTGAGCGAGTCCGCCAGGCGCATGCGCACCATGGTCTGCTCCTCCGCGGGGAACACCGACACCAGGCGGTTGATGGTGCGCGACGCGTCCGTGGTGTGCACCGTGGACAGCACCAGGTGGCCCGTCTCCGAAGCCTTCAGCGCGATGTCGATGGTCTCCGTGTCGCGCATCTCGCCCACCAGGATGACGTCCGGGTCCTGACGCAGCGCCGCTCTCAGCGCGATGGAGAAGTTCGCCGTGTCCGGGCCAATCTCCCGCTGGGAGATGGAGGACTTCACGTTCTTGTAGATGAACTCGATGGGGTCCTCGATGGTGAGGATGTGCAGGCTCTCCGTGTGGTTGATGTGGTTGATCATCGACGCCAGCGTGGAGCTCTTGCCGGACCCCGTGGCCCCCGTCACCAGCACCAGCCCGCGCTCGTTGCCGGCGATGGTTTTCAGCACCTGCGGCAGGCCCAGCCCGTCGATGCTGGGAATCTCATCCGGGATGATGCGCAGGATGCAGGCCAGCGAGCCGCGCTGCCGGTAGATGTTCACCCGGAAACGCGCCACGCCCGGAAGGCTGTAGGACGAGTCGCATTCCTGCACACTGTCCACCTGCGCCTTCACCAGCGGATCGTTCATCACGTGCAGCGCGACCTGCTTCGTGTGATCAGCCTGGAGCTTTTCCATCTTCAACGGCCGCAACACGCCGTTCACCCGGTAGATGGGCGGATCCCCAGGGCGGAAGTGGATGTCCGAAGCCCCGTTCTGGACGCCAACGGTGAGCAGCTTGTTCAAGGTGTTCAGGTCCAGGTAATCCCTCTCACTTCACGAATGGAGCGGAGGATTCTAGGAGAAGGGCACCCAATCCCTCCATGGTTGCAATGTGGGAAGCATTCCCCAGCCTCACTGTACTAAGTTTTCCCGCAAATCAAGGAAGGCGAGTACCCCGGGGGATGAAGGAACTGTCCTCGACTGCTCACCAGTGGCCGTCTTCCTGCCCAGGTGGCCCGGATGCCCTGCCCGGAATCCGTGGCGAACATCCGGGCATGAACGCACAAACCGAGCAGGCCCCCCACTATGAAGAGCTGTCCTCCGCTGACTACGCCGCCCTGGAGGTGTGGGATCCCACCCAGGTGGTGATTACGCCGCGCATGGCGGCCCGGCTGTGGTTGCAGACCAGCCTGCGGCTGACCCGCGCCCAGAAGGAGCTGCACGACGCCATCTTCGCCAACGACGCGAGTGAAGCGGCGAAGGACCGCTATGCCGAGGCCCGCGCGGAGCTGGACTCGGCGGAGGCGTGGGCCCTGCACGTGGCCCGCAACATCCCTCGCCACCGGTAGTCGGAAGTACCACCTCCCCCCCCCCGGACGTGGCACAC
>NZ_RAWR01000251.1:0-14690 GCF_003986945.1 Corallococcus sp. AB018
GTCCAGGTGGCAAGCCGGGCCCCAAGTCCGGCGGCAAGCCAGGCCCCAAGTCCGGCGGCAAGCCCGCCCCCACGCCCCGTGCCGGTGGCCCCGGACGCTCCGCCCCGGCTCCCATCGCCTCACCCGCGCCGCGCATCCCACCTCGGGCGCGCGTGCCGTCCATGCCCGCACAGACGCTGGCGGCCCAGCCGGGCCGGTGGCTGTGGACCTGCCGGGAGGGCTTCGAGTCGCACCTGTTCGAGGAGCTGACCTGGGCTGGAGCAGGTCCCCGCCTCCTGGGGCCGGCCCTGGTGGAGTCCGAGCAGCGGCCTGAAGTCCCCCCCGCCTTTGGCCGGGCGGTGGAGCGGGTCGTCGCCACCTGGGCGCCCCCGGGTGGAGGACAGGTGCCGGTGGAGGAGCTCGTGGCTGCGATGTCCGGGCTGCCCTCGCGCGTGCCCTGGCTCCTGCGGGCCTACACGCCGGACAGCGCGAAGGGCAACACGCAGGCGGGCCGTGCCGAGGCGCTGGAAGCCACGGTCCGCGCGGCGCTCCCCTCGGGGCGCGTGCTGGAGGACGACGGACGGGCGCGCGAGGCGGGGGCCCTGCTGGTGGGCCTGTGCGTCGCGCCGGACGGGGTGCTGACCCTGGGCGCGGTGAGCGCCCGTGAGGCCCTGTCGCTCGCGCCGGGCGGGCGGCGGCGGATGAAGCGTGCGGGCGAGTCCCCTTCCCGCGCGGCGATGAAGCTGGAGGAGGCGCTGGACGGGCTGGCGCACGAGCCCGGGCGCGGCGACGTCTGCGTGGACCTGGGCGCGGCGCCGGGCGGCTGGACGCAGCGGCTGGTGGCGCGAGGGGCGCGGGTGGTGGCGGTGGACCCGGCGAAGCTGATGCCGGAGCTGGCGAAGAACCCGCGCGTCCAGCACGTGCAGGAGAGCGCCTTCGCCTACGCCCCGGAGGAGTCCGCGGACTGGCTCTTCTGCGACATGGCGTGGCGGCCCCTGGAGGTGGCGCAGCTGCTGGCCAAGTGGGGACGGCGCCGCTGGGCGCGCAACCTGGTGGCCAACATCAAGCTGCCCATGAAGGACAAGAACCCGCTGCTCCTGCGGGTGCGCCAGACGCTCGTGGACGACGGGGGCTGGGAGGGCCTCACCGTCCGCCAGCTCTACCATGACCGGGATGAGGTGACGGTCACGGCGCGTCGCATGCGCTGAGGGCGACGGAGCGGGCGCGGGGAGAAGCTTTCCTGCGCCCGGGGCGGGTCCGCGCTACACACGCGGACACGATGCCCTACGCACTCGACGACGCCACCGCCACCGCCCTCGTCGCCCTCCACCCACGGGCCGCGCGCCCGGGGCACGCCCAGGAGGCGCCGCAGGCCGCCGCCCAGGAGCTCATCGCCGCCGAGCAGCGCCGGCGAGGCCAACCGGACGCCACCGGGGCCCTGCACGTGCTTGCGCTCACCCAGGGCACGCTCCTCAAGGAGGAGTTCGACCTGTCCACGCACGCGCACCACGACGGCTGGCGCGTGGGCGCGCTGATGGTGGACGTGAAGGAGATGATCCACTTCAACGCGCGCTTCGGCTTCCCCGCCGGGGACGCCCTGCTCAAGGCCGTCGTGGCGTCGCTGGCCGCGCAGTACCCGGGCGCGCGCATCGTGCGCTTCCAGCCGGACGGCTTCGCGGTGCTGCTCGTGCCCACGTCCCAGCTCACCGTGCGCGAGGACGGCGCGGAGACGACTCGCGCGAAGCTGGCGGAGGACCTGCGCCCCGCGCTGCCTCCGGGAGCCTCCGACACCGACGTGCCGGGCTTCACCGTGGCGCTGCTGGAGCTGACGGTGCACCAGCCGTCACACTGGCAGGTGCTGGGACCGCTCCTGTGGGCAGAGGTGGAGCGGGCCTACATCATGGAGCGAACCGGGCGGACTCACGGCCTGCAGCGGCGGCGCCTGCGCCTGGACGCGTTCCTTCCGGAGCCGGAAGGAACCTGAGGCGCGTCCCCGAGCCACTCGTCTCCTACCCGTCTCCTACTCTTCAAGGATGAACTTGCGCGGGTTCTGCGGCACGCCGTTCACGCGCACCTCGTAGTGCAGGTGCGGGCCGGTGGAACGGCCGGTGTTGCCCACGTTCGCGATGGCAGAGCCGCGCTTCACCCGGTCGCCGGCCTTCACGAGAATCTTGGACAGGTGGCCGTAGCGCGTCTTGATGCCGTAGCCGTGGTCGATGACGAGCACGTTGCCGTACCCGCCCTCCAGACCCGCGAACACCACCGTGCCGTCCGACGGCGCGGAGACTTCCTTGCCGTGCGGCGCCGCGATGTCCAGGCCCGCGTGCGTCACGCGGTCCGCCGTGTACGGGTCCAGGCGCTGACCGAAATCGCTGGTCACCCAGCCGCGCGCCGGCCACACCGACGGCGTGGAGGCGAGCAGCGACTTCTGGTCCTGGAAGTAGGCCTGCAGGTCCTGGAGGCTCAGCTCCTGGCGGGTGGCCTCCGCGGAGAGCCGGTCCAGCCGGCCCAGCAGCACCTTCGGGGTGTCCGTGGTGGTCAGCTGGGTGAACTGCGTGTCCGTCGTGGGCGCCGTGGTGCCGGCCTCAGGCTCCGTGGGGCCCATGGCCAGGTTGCGCTGCGGGTCCGACAGCAACGTCACCGCGCGCAGCTTCTGGTCGAAACGCTCCACGCGGTCCAGCGTCGAACCGATGTGCTCGATGCGCTCACGCACCGACTTCAGCTGGGAACGCAGCGTGAGGTTCTCCTCACGCAGGATGCGGTTCTCCGACGCGTCCGCCGCCACCTGGAGGTAGTGGATGCTCGCACCGGCGCCCAGTCCCGCCACCAGCATCAGGCCCATGCCCACCTGCACCAGCCAGGAGCGCTGGATGGTGTAGCGCTTCACCGGAGCGTCGTGGTCCGGGATGACCATCAGCGTGAAGGACTTTTTGGCCACGGACCACTCCTGGGGAAACTCTTTCGCAACGTGGGACTTCCGGCGCCAGAAGCTAAGTCGCTCCCCGCGCTCGCAACACCTCCCCCACCCGCCGCCCCTCCCGCACCGTCACCCACTGGCGATTCTCAGTAAGTGGAAAGGTTGGGGCAGCTATCATCCGCATTTGAAGAGTGTCAAGGTCAACAGACTCCAGGGCGCGCCCCAATCGCGCCCCGAGTCCGGGCCCTACCCGCCCTGCATGCGCACGACGATGACGCTGATGTTGTCGTCGCCGCCGCGGTCGTTGGCCAGGTCGATGAGGTGCTTGGGCACTTCATCCAGGTTCGCGTGGCGCGCGACGGCGTCGTGGATCTCCCGGTCCTCCAGCATGTTGGCGAGGCCGTCCGAGCAGAGCAGGAACACGTCACCGGGCTCGGACACGAGCCCCATGACATCCACCTGGACCTCCTCCTCGAAGCCAACGGAGCGGGTGATGATGTTCTTGTACCGGGAGTGCTTGGCCTCTTCCGGTGTGATCATCCCCGCTTTGATCTGCTCGTTGACCAGCGAGTGGTCCTCGGAGATCTGCTGAATGAGGTCCCCGCGGATGAGGTACGCGCGACTGTCGCCCACGTGGGCGAAGAAGGCGTGCTCGTCGCGGACCACCAGGGATATGACTGTCGTGCCCATGCCGGACAGGCGCGCGTCATCCTGGGCGGTGAGGTAGATGGCCTGACAGGCCTTCTCCACCGCGCCCCGGAGCGCTTCCGGAATGGGCGAATCCTGGAGGTTGGGAACGCTGACGAAGGGGTTTTCCCGCCCTTCACGCGCGCGCCTCAGCTCTTTGTCGATGGTCTCGACGGCGATGCGCGACGCGGTACCACCACCCGCGTGCCCACCCATGCCGTCCGCCACGACGTAGAGCTGGAGCTCATCGTCAATGAGGAAGCTGTCCTCGTTGTGATTGCGCTTGCGCCCGACGTCCGTCAGGCCAGCGGAGATGACTTTATGGCGGGGGGCCGCGGTCTGCCCTGCGGTGCTGGACACGCGCCGGATGCTATGTGAGCCCATAAGTGGGGGCAAGGACGCGGACGAAAACTCCCGGTGCGTCATGCCCCTCCCCCTGGGTCACCCCTACCTTGTAGGCCCCCATTTCAGGCCGTCCGGCGCAGCCGACCCCGGGGGCTGTTGCCTTCCGGACCCGACTCCCGGCGCGCGCGGGGCGTGGCCCGGTGGGCCGAACGCACCAGCGCTTCCGCCGCGCCCAGCGCCTCGCGAGTCACCTCCACGCCCGACATCATGCGCGCCAGTTCCTGGGTGCGCTCGGCGCCGGCCGAGAGCGAAAGCACCTGGGACACGGTGCGCTCGCCCTTCACGCTCTTGCGGATGAGCAGGTGCGCGTCCGCGTAGGCCGCCACCTGGGGAAGGTGCGTGATGCACAGCACCTGACGGTGGGAGCTGACCTCGCGAATCATCCGGCCCACCACGTCCGCGATGGCGCCGCTGACGCCCGCGTCCGCTTCATCCAGGATGTAGCAGCCGCACGCGTCACTGTCCGCCAGTGCACGTTTGAGCGCGAGCAGCAGCCGGCTCGCCTCACCACCCGAGGCCACCTTGGCCAGGGGCCGCGCCGGCTCACCCGGGTTGGCGCTGAAGAAGAACTCCACTTCATCCATGCCGTCCGGACGCAGCGACTCCCCGGCGGTGACGCGCACCTCGAAGGCGGCCTTGCCCATGGCCAGTCCGCCCAGGCCCTCGCGCACCTGCTGGGAGAAGGCCCCGGCGGAGGCCTTGCGCGCGCGGGACAGCGTCAGCGCCGCCTTGCGCGCCCGCTCCTCCACGCGTTTGCGCTCCTGGTTCAGCTCCTCCAGGATTTCGCGCCGGTTCTCCAGCGTGCCCAGCTCCGTCTCCAGCTCGCCGCGCTTCTTGAGGACGCCGTCCAGCGTCGCGCCGTGCTTGCGGCACAGCCGCTTGAGCGCGTCCAGCCGCTCCTCCACCTCGCCCAGCCGCCCGGGGTCGGACTCCAGCCCCTCCACGTAGCGGTTGAGCAGGCGCGCGGCCTCCTCCAGCTCCGACAGCGCCGTGCTGAGCGACTGAGCCACCGGCGCGAGCGTCGCGTCGCACTTGACGCCCTCGTGCACGAGCCCCAGCGCGCGCCCGACAATCTCCACCGCGGACGGCGCCTCGCCCGACACCAGCAGCTCGGCCTCCGCGCCCTGACGCTTGAGCTTCTGGGCGCTGCCCAGCCGCCGGCGCTCCGCGTCCAGCTTCACGTCCTCGCCGGTTTCCGGGTCCAGGCGCGTGATTTCGTCCAGTTGGAAGCGAAGGAACTCCGCGCGCTCGCGCACCTTGGCGTCGTCTCCGCCCAGCGCGTCCATGCGGCCATCCACTTCGCGCAGGTTCGCCCACTCGCGGCCGTACGCGGCCAGCGCTTCCTCCAGGCGACCGTACTTGTCGAGCAGCACCCGGTGCAGCCCGGAGTCGAAGAGGCTCACGTGCTCATGCTGGCCAGCGATGTCCACCGCGCCCCGAGTGAGCTTCCCCAGCACGCCCAGCGTCACCAGCGCGCCGTTGACGTAGACCTTTCCGCGCCCGGTGCGCCCGAGCACGCGGCGCACGAGCACCTCCTCTCCCAGGTCCGGGAGGCCCAGTTCCTCCAGGCGCGCGGCCAGCACCGGTGTCCGGGCGAATACGCCCTCCACCGCCGCGTCCTCGCAGCCCGCACGGATGACGTCCGCATCCGCCCTGCCCCCGAGCAGAAGGCCCAGCGCGTCCACCAGAATGGACTTGCCGGCACCCGTCTCACCCGTGAGGACGGTGAGGCCCGCGCCAAACGCGACCTCCACCTCCTCAATCACCGCTACGTTCGAAATCCGAAGACCCAGCAGCACTCGCGCCCTCCGCGATCCGTACGACGCCCCAACACCTGAACACCCTAGCAGGTCTTGATGACACTGCACAGGTGTTCGGGTCGGGTGGATGGCGGGAGGGCGAGTGGGAGGGCGTGGCATGTTGGCGCCACAACCCTCTCCCACTCCCCGAGTCGCATCAGATTTCGGTGAACAGCTCCTGGATGTCCTGTTCGGTGAGCGTGCGGCCCATGTCGTCCCCGTCCGTGCCCAGCACGCCGGCGGCGAGTTCGCGCTTGCGGCGCTGGAGGCTGAGAATCTTCTCCTCCACCGTGCCGCGCGTAATGAGCTTGTAGCTGATGACCGCGCGCGTCTGGCCGATGCGGTGCGTACGGTCCGTGGCCTGGTCTTCCACCGCGGGGTTCCACCACGGGTCGAAGTGGATGACGTAGTCCGCGGCGGTGAGGTTCAAGCCGGTGCCGCCCGCCTTGAGGCTGATGAAGAAGAGCGGCGGGCCGTCAGGGCGGTTGTACTCGTCCACCTTGCCCATGCGGTCCTTGGTGCGGCCGTCCAGGTAGAGGTAGCGCAGGCCCTTCTTGTCCGCCTCCTGCTTGAGCAGCTCCAGCATCTCCGTGAACTGGCTGAAAACGAGCGCGCGGTGGCCTTCCGCCACCAGGTCCGCCACCAGTTCCATGAAGCGCTCGAGCTTCGCGCTGGACGGCAAGAGCGTGCCGGGCGGCATCTTGAGCAGACGCGGATCGCAGCAGACCTGACGCAGGCGCATCAGCGCGGCGAGGATGGAGACGCGGCTCCTCTTGAAGCCCACCTTCTCGATGGACTCGTTCACCTTGCGGCGGCTCTCCTCCAGCACCTCGCGGTAGAGCGCGGCCTGGCCGGGCTCCATCTCGCACCACGCGACGCTCTCCGTCTTCGGCGGCAGGTCCTTGGCCACCTCCGTCTTGAGGCGGCGCATGATGAAGGGCTGGATGCGGCGGCGCAGCCGGTCCTTCGCGGTGGCGTCGTTGGCCACCTGGATGGGCTGCTCGTAGCGGTCGCTGAAGCCTTCCGCGCTGCCCAGGAAGCCGGGCATCAGGAAGTCGAAGATGCTCCAGAGCTCCGACAGGCGGTTCTCCAGCGGCGTACCGGTGAGCGCCAGGCGCGTCTCGCTGGGCAGCGACTTGCACGCCTGCGCGGTGGCGCTGTCCGCGTTCTTGATGTTCTGCGCCTCGTCCAGGATGACGTAGCGGAAGCCCACCTGGGACAGCTGCTCCAGGTCGCGGCGCACCAGCGCGTATGACGTGAGCACCAGGTCCATGTCCTTCAGGTCCTCCGCGCGCTCGCGGCGGTCCTGCCCGTGCCACACCATGGCCTTGAGGCCCGGCGTGAAGCGCTCCGCCTCGCGCTCCCAGTTGGCGAGCACGCTCGTGGGCGCGACCACCAGGGACGGCTTGCGGCCCTCGTCGTTGGCCACCTTCTGCATCAGGCTCAGGGACTGGATGGTCTTTCCCAGACCCATGTCGTCCGCGAGGATGCCGGACAGCCCGTGGCGCCGGAGGAACCAGAGCCAGGACAGGCCCGCCTCCTGGTAGTGGCGCAGCGTGGCCTGGAGTCCTTCCGGCACGGCCACCTTCGGCACGCCGGCGGACTCGCGCAGCGCGAGCATGGCCTGACGGGCCTTGGCCTCCACCTCGGTGAACTCGCTCAGGTCCGCGAGCAGGTCCAGGGCGACTGCCTGGTGCAGCGGCAGCCGGGTGCGCGTGCGGCCCGGCATGGCGCCGGCCTCCTCCAGGAGGTCCGCCACGCGCTTGATCTCCGCGACGTCCGCCTCCGCGAAGGAGCCGTCCTTCAGCGGCACGAACTTGCGGCCGGAGTCCAGCCACATGCGCACGGCGCCCAGGTCCACGGCCTGGTCGTCGGTGACGAACTCCGCGTCCAGGTCGAACCACTGCACGCCGCTCATGCCCACGCGGATGCGCGGCTTGAGCTTCGGGCGCAGCCGCACCTTGGGCGCCTGCACGCCGTAGCGCTCCCACTCCTCAGGCAGGCCCGCCAGGCCCCGCGCCCAGAACTCCAGGGCCACGTCGCCCGTCGCGTCGAACGCCTGCGAGGCCTGATCAAAGCGCAGCCCCTGGTCGAGCAGCACCTTGCCCGCGGCGCGCTCCACCTCGTCGCGGCGGCGGTACAGCTTGCGCGAGTCCTCGCCCACGCCGCTGGCGTAGCCCAGGTGCGTGGCCGTGGGGGACACCGCCACCGTCGTCTGGCCGTATCTCGCGGCCAGCTGCACCTTCACGCGCTCGGCGGCGCCTTCCAGTGTGACGACGAAGCGCGGCTCCACCGACTCGTCCACTTCGATGTCGTCCGCCTTCAACGACATGCGGAAGCGCGGCAGGTGCGCGGCGAAGAACGTCAGGACCCGGTCCAGTTGCCCGGACGGGAAGGCCATGGTCGGTTCCAGCAGCCACTTGCGCAGCAAGCGCGGCGGGAAGTCCGGCTCCACGGCGTGGAGGTTCTGCGCCTGGATGACGTACGTGCGCCGGCCCGCGAGCACGATGACGTCCTTGAGCGGGTAGCCCACGCCGTCCGGGAACAGCAGCTCAATCTGCGCGGTGGCACCGTCTGGACGCGACTCCAGATGGATTTGCGGCCGCACGGGCTGCTCCATGTAGACGAGCGGCGTGCCCCGGTAGATGACCCGGCGCTGGCGCAACAGCTCCAGCACCTCGCACAGGTCCTCGTCGGAGAGGACGATGCGCGAGTCGTAGCGGTGCTCATGGCGCGACAGCACCATGAAGATGCGCTCGTCCGGGGGCGCGATGCGGCTGCCCGCCTGGAGCAGACGCTTCACGTGCACGGGGCCCTTGGTCTGCGCGTCCTGACGGCGCACGTCCACGACCCAGTGGCGGTTGTTGGAGCCGCCCGCCCCCGTGCTCGCGGGGGTGAGCCGGTAGAGGAACTCGTAGTCGGGCAGTGAGGACAGGCCCAGCCAGCTCTCCACCTTGGCGAGCGCGGGCAGGCTGACGCCTTCCATCCCCGGCGCTCCGCCTCCGGGAATCTCCTCCTCGTCGTCCGGCCCCATGTCCTCGGGTTCGGGCGGCGGAGGAGGCGCCGCGGCTTTCTGCGGTGGCGGCGGTGGCCGGAAGCGGGCCGCGTAGATGAGTGCCACGGCGACCACGTGCTCGCAATGCGGGCCCGTGGTGTTCCACACCGGGCAGGTGCAGGAGGAAACGACTTTTCCCTCTCCGGGAATCAGGGCCACGTCGTAGCGCTCGCCGGACGGACCCGCGACCTGCGCGCGGATGCGTTCGGGTTCACGCGTGAGGCCGAAGACGCGGCGGCCTTCGGCCACCTCGCGGCCTTTCTTGAACGTGACGGGCTCGACCTCGGCCTTGAGGGCGCGGAGCCAGATTCCGTCCTGGGGGGAGAGAGGGTCTCGGGTGTCAGCGGTGGTTTGCACGGCTTGCAAGGGCCCCAGACTCCTTGGTCGGGGGGAACCGCCTCGCTTAACACAGTGAGGGGATCCCCGCGCGCGGGAAAAAATACGGCGTCCGCCAGCCGATGCGGCCGGGCGGCGCGAAGCTGTGAGATCATCAACGTCCGCCATGCCCCGGTCCCGTCCCAGTCCGCCCATCCTCCGGCCGTTGGCCCTGGGACTCTGCGTCCGGGGGCCCGCCAGGCTGGCTGTCACCCGGGCCGGGTACCCTGGGTCCCAGGTCCACCCCGGGTGTCATCCACCGGGCTGAAACGCCGCCGTCCTCCTTTCGGAGCCCCACCCCATGTCCCTCGACCCCACGCTCGCCTCCGACCTCCAGGCCGTCCTGAGAGATGTGCCGGACTTCCCCAAGCCCGGCATCGTCTTCAAGGACATCACCCCCATGCTGGCGGACCCGCGCCTCTTCGGCCGGGTGGTCACCGCCATGTCCGCCCCCTTCCGGGGCCAGCACATCACCAAGGTGGTGGGCGTGGAGTCGCGCGGCTTCCTGCTGGGTGCCCCCATCGCGCTGGCGCTGGAGGCGGGCTTCGTGCCCGCGCGCAAGCCCGGCAAGCTCCCGCACAAGCGCATCGTGGAGCGCTACTCGCTGGAGTACGGCGCGGACGGTGTGGAGATGCACGAGGACGCCATCCTCAAGGACGAGCGCATCCTCGTGGTGGATGACGTGCTCGCCACCGGCGGCACCGCCGACGCCACGGGCCGGCTCATCGGCCGGCTGGGCGGGCAGATTGTCGGCTACAGCTTCCTCATCACGCTCGACTTCCTCGAGGGTCCGAAGCGGCTGGGGCCGGACAAGGTGACGTCCGTCCTCCGCTTCTAGCCTTCCGCCTGGCGTCACCGGACCCCACGTCCGGTTGACGCCCACGCTGGCCCTGTTTATAAGTTGGTCAAACAACTTAGAAACCAAATCGCGCCATGCCTCGTCCCTCCAATACCGAAGCGCGCCGGGAACAGATCGTCGCTGGACTGCTCAAGGCCATGGCCGAGCGCGGCTACGAGGGCGCGTCCGTGGCGGAGATCGCCCGTGCGGCGGGGCTGAGCGCGGGGCTGGTGCACTACCACTTCGAGGACAAGCAGGAGATCCTCCTGACCCTGGTGCGCTCGTTGGCCGCTCGCGCCCGGCAGCGCTTCGCCACGCGGGCGACGAAGCTCGCCGCGGACGATGCACACGGTCGGGTGGAGGCGTTCGTGGACGCGTTCCTCGCCACCGGGCCGGACGCGGACGTGGCGGCGGTGGCGGGCTGGGTCACCATCAGCGCGGAGGCCATCCGGCAGCCGGAGGTGCGCGTCGCCTACGAAGAGGTGGTGCGCGCGGACCTGGAGCAGTTGGAGGAGCTGGTCGCGGCGGTGGTGGGCAAGCGCCGCGCGCGTCCGCTGGCCGCGGGGCTCTTCGCCGCCATCCAGGGGTACTTCGTGCTGTCCGCGAGCGCGCCCGGACTCGTGCCCCCGGGCTCCGCGGCGGGCACCGTGAAGCGCATGGCCGCGGGGCTGTTGGACGCGGCGACTTCTTCTTCTCCGGACCGTGAGGTGTCGTGATGACCATCGCCATCTACGCAGGCAGCTTCGACCCCGTGACGGCGGGACACCTGTCGGTGGTGCGACAGGCGGCGCGCCTCTTCAGCCATGTCGTCGTGGTGGTCGCGGTCAACCCGAACAAGCACACGCTGCTCACCGCCGAGGAGCGCATGGCGCTCATCCGGGAGGCCGTGGCCCGGCACCCCAACGTCTCCGTCACCTTCACCGAAGGGCTCATCGTGGAGCTGGCGCGGGAGATTGGCGCGAGCGTCCTGTTGCGCGGCGTGCGCGGCGCCACCGATGCGCAGTTCGAGACGGAGCTGGCGCAGATGAACCGCGCGCTCGCGCCGGAGCTGTCCACCCTCTTCCTTCCCGCGGAGGCGCACCTGGCGGAGGTGTCCAGCAGCGCCCTCAAGGAGCGCCTCACGCGCGGCGAGGACGTGTCCGCCTTCTGCCCTCCCGCCGTCGCCGCGAAGCTGCGCGAGCGGCTGTCCCCTTCCCTCCGGAGCCATCCATGAGCCTGTCCTTCATTCCCCTGGGCGTCGGTGATGCCTTCTCCGCGCTCTACTACTCGTCGTGCCTGGCGCTGGAGGCGGAGGACCAGGTGCTGCTGCTCGACTGTCCGCACCCCATCCGCAAGATGATGCGCGAGGCGTCCGAGTCCTCCGGCGTGCACCTGGACGTGGAGCGCGTCAGCGCCGTGGCCCTCACGCACCTGCACGCGGACCACGCCTCCGGCCTGGAGGGCCTGGGGTACTTCTCCTTCTTCGTGCTGCAGCGGAAGATGGAGCTGCTCGCGCACCCGAGCGTCACGCGCCGCCTCTGGGAGGGCCACCTGGCCGCGGGCATGGAGTGCCTCATCGAGCAGCAGGGCGCGGGGCCCAGCCACAAGCACTTCGAGGACTACTTCACGCACACGCCGCTGCACCTGGAGCGCTCGGTGCGCCACGGCCCGTTCGAAATCGAGTGCCGCTTCACCTACCACCACGTGCCCACCACCGCGTTCCGCATCCGCGCCGGGGGCCGGTGCCTGGGCTACAGCGCGGACACCGCGTTCGACGAGGGGCTCATCTCCTGGCTGTCCGAGGCGGACCTGGTCATCCACGAGACGAACTACGGCGTGCACACGCCCTACGAGAAGCTGGCGGCGCTGCCGGAGGCCACTCGCGCGAAGATGCGCCTCATCCACTATCCGGACCTCTTCGACACGAGCGGCAGCGTCATCGAGCCGCTGGTGCAGGGCCGGCGCTACACCGTCTGAGGACGGAGCGCACGGTGGGCTGGATGCCCTTCATCCTCCGGGAAGAAGGGCTTGGGACTTGCGCGTTGCGCCATGTCCGGTCCGCTCGCCTTCACGCTCCGAGTGCGCTACGCCGAGACGGGTTGGCGCTCCCCCTTTGTGCCCCCGCAAGAGAACGACTGTCCGATGATGAAGAAGACCGTGAGCACCTGGGCGGTGCTGCTGCCGCTCGCGCTGGTGCTGGCCGCCCGTTCCGCCGGGGCCGCCGAGCCGACGCCTCCCGCCGACACCGTCCGACTCACGATCCTCCACCTCAACGACGTCTACCAATTCCAGCCCACCGCCCAGAACCGGGGCGGCCTGTCTCGCGTGGCCACGCTCAAGCAGCAGGCGCTGAAGGAGTCGCCGCACGTCCTCACGCTGCTGGCGGGTGACACGATTTCTCCTTCGGTGGAGTCGTCCGCGGAGGTGGCGGGCGAGGCGCTCAAGGGCAAGCAGATGATCGACGCGTGGAACGCGCTCGGTCTGGACTACTCCACGGTGGGCAACCACGAGTTCGACTTCGGGGACGACGTGCTGCGCGCGCGCCTCCAGCAGTCGCGCTTCCCGTGGCTGGGCGCCAACGTGATGAGCGTGAAGTCGGGGCAGGTGTTCGAAGGGCTCAAGGCGTGGGACCTCCGCGACGTGGGCGGTGTGAAGGTGGGCATCTTCGGCGTGGTGCTGCCGGAGACGCAGACCTCGTCCAAGCCGGGCAAGGACACGCGCATCACGCCGTACTGCGAGGCGGCGAAGCGCTCCGTGGAGGAGCTGCGGGCCGCGGGCGCGCAGTTCGTGCTGGGGCTCACGCACCTGGCGGTGGAGCAGGACCGCGAGCTGGCGAAGTGCGTGCGCGTGGACCTCATCATCGGCGGGCATGACCACGACCGCGTGCAGGAGACCGTCGCGGGCACGCCCATCTTCAAGCTGGACGAGGACGCCATCGACCTGGGCCGCGTCACGCTGGACCTGGACGCGAAGACGGGCGCGGTGAAGAAGCTGACGTGGAAGGTGATTCCCATCACCTCGAAGACTCCTGACGACGCGGCGTTCAACGAGAAGATGAAGCCCTACGCGCCGCTGATGGCCACGCTGGCGGAGCGCATTGGCCGCTCGCCGGTGGCGCTGGATGCGCGCAGTGCGCCGAACCGGCTGGGTGAGACGAACCTGGGCTCGTTCCTGGCGGATGCGTTCCGCGAGGCGACGGGCGCGGACGTGGCGCTCGTGAACGGGGGCGCCATCCGCGCGGACCGGGTGCTGCCCGCGGGGAAGATGACCCGGCGCGAGATGTACTCGCTCATGCCCTACCGCAACGAGCTGGTTGTCCTGGAGGTGACGGGGGCGACGCTGCGAGCGGCGCTGGAGAACGGCGTCAGCCTGAGCAGCGTGGACGGCAAGCCGCCCGGTCGCTACCCGCAGGTGTCCGGCCTGCGCTTCACCTACGACCTGCGCAAGGCGCCGGGCTCACGGGTGACGAAGGTGGACGTGAAGGGCAAGCCGTTGGACGACGCGGCGAAGTACCGGCTGGCCACCTTCAGCTTCGTGGCTCAAGGCAACGACGGCTACGCGATGTTCAAGGACCTGCCTGTCCTGCCCGCGAGCCAGGAGCAGCCGACGCCGTGGGATGCGCTCAGCAAGGCATTCAGCACCGGTAGGCCCGCGCCCCGCGCGAAGCCCCAGGGCCGCATCACGGTCATGGGCGTGCCCAAGGGAGGACTGCACGCGCCTCCGTCGATGAAGTAGCGCCTACCGCCAGGGCGCGGTCCAGCCTCGTGCCCGGTAGACCACCCGCCCCGCCAGTTCGCGCAGCATGTCCGTGCTCTGGTTGAGCGCTCCCGAGCGTGGCAGCCAGCTCAGCTTCGCCGGGGGAATCGTCGAGGAGCGGAGGTCCACCGCGAGGGTGTCCGCCTTCAGCCCCACCGCCGCGAAGCAGCCGGCCGCTCGGGGCAGGTGCGCGGCGCTCGTCACCAGGAGCAGCGACTTCCAGCCGTGCGCGCGCACCAGCGGCTCCGACTCCAGCGCGTTCTCGCGGGTGTTGCGGCTGCGCCCTTCCTTCACGATGCGCTCGGGCGAGATGCCCCAGTGCTCCAGCTGCGCGGCCAGCACGTCCGCCTCCACCACCGCCTCCGGCCTGGCGTCCAGGTTGCCGGCGGTAATCAACACCTGCCGTGCCCGGCCGTCGCGCAGCAGCTCGAAGGTGCGCATCATCCGCTCCGGCGCGGCGTTGTACTCCGGCTGCCCCGAGCGCTCCGTGGCCGCCGCGTCCAGCCCTCCGCCCAGCAGGATGACCGCGTCGTAGACGGTGTCCGGCCGGTACGTGCTCACCGCGTCCGCCTCCGTCGCGCGCGTCAGCAGCGCCACCGTCGGCTCGATGGAGAACACGTACAGCACGGCCAACGCCGCGAGCTGGGACGTCAGCGACAGGCGCTTCCACCGGCGCAGCAGCAGCCCCGCCACGCCGAACAACAGCGCCCAGGTGAGCGGCGACAGCAGCAGGTCCAACACCTTCGAAAGGACGAGGAACATCGCGACGCCGCTACCGGCCTGACCGGAACTTGAGGTACTGCCGGGCCTCCGCCGCGCCGGTCCCTCGCGGCCGCAACTGCAGGTAGCGCCGGTAGTGCTCCACGGCCACCCCCGCGCGGGCCGCCCGCGCTCCCACCC
>NZ_RAWR01000252.1:0-14550 GCF_003986945.1 Corallococcus sp. AB018
CCGACCGTGGAGAGCAGGTCGTGCCGTCGGTCCACCAACCACCGCGCTTGCAGGGGAACCGGGGCGAAATGGGGAACCGCGTTCATCGGAGGACTCCCGTCCGGCGGTCCCGGACCTCTTCCTGCGGGAAACGAAGTCCCAGGATAGCGGGGACATACAGGTAAGTCAGATGCGCACCTGAAGGTCTCGAACGGGCACCGGCCGGACGGGCAGGGGGCCAGAACCCCCTTGAGGGAATGGCCCCCGGACGCGACAGTGCTGAACCATGGATCAAGGTCGGCGTACCTCGGACCGCAAGTCGGTCGGTCTGTTGGTGAAGCTCAAGCATGAGAGCGTGGGGAGCTTCACCGAGGAGTTCGCCACCAACATCAGCCCCGGGGGCATGTTCATCCGCTCGCGCACGCCGCAGCCGGTGGGCACGCCCGTGCGCTTCGAGGTGCAGATCGCCAACGGCGTGCGCGTGCTCCAGGGCACCGCGACCGTGCGCTGGGTGCGCGATGTGAACGACCCCGCGGGGCCTCCGGGAATGGGGTTGCAGTTCCAGGAGCTGGATACCGCGAGCCGCGCGCTGGTGGATCTGATGCTCCAGCGCAAGCCGGGCGGCGGTGCCGTGCCCGCCGCCGCGCCGCTGCCGTCCATTGCTCCGGTCGTGGCGCCGGGCATCGCGCCGTTGGCCGCGCCAGGAATCGCGCCGTTGACCGCGCCGGGCATCGCGCCGGTGAGTCCGCCCGTGGCCGTGCCGCCAGTTGCCGCCGCGCCCCGGCCCGCCGCCGTCCCCGCGCGCCCCGCCGCCGTTGCACCGCCCACGCGTCCCGCGCAGCCGGCCGCGGGTGGTGCCGCGCTCGATTCGCTGTTCGATGATCTGGATGCTCCGTCCTCCAGTCCCGCTCCCGCCGCGGACGAGCCGCTGTCGCTGGGCGGCGCGGACGAGCCGTTCTCGTTGGGCGGTCCGGACGAGGACATGGGGCTGGCGCAGGCGGACTCCGCGAACGACGTGGACATCCCGCTGGACGAGCTCATCGCGGGAACGCCTCCGCCCACCGTGCAGGGCGTGTTGTCGGGAGGCGACGAGCCGCTGCCGGGGCTCGACTTCGAGTTCGAGGTTCCGGTCGTGGATGAGCCCATCGCCATGGGCGAGCCGCTGGAAGAGGTGCCCATCGAAGTGGGGCTCTCCGTGGAGGACGACGCGGCTTCGGCCGCGGGCGACGCGGGTGGGTTCGAGTTGGATTTCTCGGATGTTGCCCCCGCGCCGCCGCCTCGCGCCGCGCCGGTGACTCCACCGCCTGTGCAGCGCGCGGCCCCGCCGCCTGCGGCGATGCCGATCGTGCCGCCGGTGGCTCCCGCCAAGCCCTCTGGCGGCAGCGCCGAGTTCGACTTCGACCTGTCATCCCTGGACGACGAGGCTCCGCTGGAGCTGGCGCGTGAACCCACGTCCTCACCGGGCCGTCAGCGGCCGTTGGGGCGTGAGCCCGCGTCCTCACCCGGCCGTGCCGCAGCGCCGGGTCTGGGGCGTGAGCCTGGATCCGCAGCGGGACGTGCGCCGGGACTGGGGCGCGAACCTGGATCCGCCGCCGGCCGTGCACCGGGGCTGGGGCGCGAACCTGGATCCGCCGCCGGCCGTGCCGCCATGCCGGGCCTGGGACTTGAGCCTCGCTCTTCTGGAGGTCGTCCCGCGGCGCCGGGTCTGGGACTTGAGCCTGGATCCGCCGCCGGCCGTGCCGCCGCGCCGGGCTTGGGGCGTGAGCCTGGATCCGCCGCCGGCCGTGCCGCCGCGCCGGGCCTGGGGCGTGAGCCCGGATCCGCCGCCGGACGTCCCTCCGTGCCGGGTCTGGGACTGGATCCTGGATCCGCGGCGGGGCGTGCACCTGGACTGGGCCGCGAGCCTGGATCCGTGGCGGGACGTCCCGCGGCGCGCGCTCCCGGTGAGCTGCCGTTGGAGCCCGGCTCCTTCGCCAACCGTCCCGCGGCGCCCGGCCTGGGCCGCGAGCCCGGTTCCGCCGCGGGCCGCGCTCCCGACCTCGCCCAGGAGCCTGCGTCGTCCTGGGGCCGCGCTGTCCCGCAGCAGCCTCCCGCGCCGCAGCAGCCTCCCGCGCCGCGCCCGTCCGGCGGCAGCGCCGAGTTCGACCTGGACCTGTCCATCGACGACGACGGGCCGCTGGAACTGGCGCGCGAGCCCGTGTCCTCGGCGGGCCGTCCCGCCGCGCGGCCCATGGCTCCTCCGCCGCAGCCGCCGCCGAGCGTGCTTCCTCCGTCCGTGCGCCAGGCCCCGCCCGCGCCCGCTGCTCCGGTGGCCCCCGCGACGCTCGCGCCCGCCGCCGCGCCGGTGGCCTCCGCGCCGCCTCCCCTGGATGCCAATGGCCAGGTGCGTCCCATCTACCTCACGCCGCCACAGACAATTGCCGGTACGGGACCGGTCATCGGCATCGACCTGGGCACCACCAACTCCTGCGTGGCGCTGCTGTCCAACGGACGTCCCGTCGTGCTGCGCTCGCGCGAGGGCTACAACACCATCCCGTCCGTCATCTCGCTGAGCGCGCAGAACAAGCTGCTCGTCAGCCACCGCGCGAAGAACCAGCTCGTCCTGCGGCCCACGCACACCATCTACGGCGCGAAGCGCCTGGTGGGCCGTCCCTACGACAGCGCCGTGGTGAAGCAGGTTCGCGAGCGCTTCCACTACGAAATCACTCCGGATGCCGCCGGCCGCGCCGCCGTGCGCCTGGGCACCGACGTGCTGTCGCTGGAAGAGGTGCAGGGCATCATCCTGCGCGAGTGCAAGGAGATGGCTGAAACCCATCTCAACCAGAAGGTGGAGCGCGCCGTGGTGACGGTGCCGGCCTACTACTCCGAGCCCCAGCGTGAAGCGGTCCGCAAGGCGGGCGCGATGGCCGGCCTCAAGGTGGAGCGCATCCTCAACGAGCCCACGTCCGCGGCGCTCGCGTACGGCCTCAACCGCGAGCTCAACAAGAAGGTGCTCGTCTACGACCTGGGCGGCGGCACCTTCGACGCGACCATCCTGCGCATCGAGAAGAACGTCTTCGAGGTGCTGGGCACCGGCGGCGACATCTTCCTGGGCGGTATCGACTTCGACAACCTCATCGTCGACTTCCTCCTGGAGCGCTTCCAGGAGAAGGAAGGCATCGCGTTCAACGGGGACGGCATCGCCCTGTCGCGCGTGGGCGACGCCGCCGAGCGCGCGAAGATGGCGCTGTCCGAGCGCAGCACCTTCGAGGTCCACATCCCCATGTTGATGATGGACGACGCGGGCCGTCCCCGGGACCTGCGCGTGACGATGTCGCGCCAGGACCTGGAGAAGATCTGCGACCCGTTGCTCAACCGCACCATCGACGTGGTGCGCGACGTGCTCCTGGACTCCAAGCTGAAGGCCTCGGAGGTGGACGACATCATCCTGGTGGGCGGCATGAGCCGCATGCCGCTGGTGCGCGACAAGCTCAAGGGCCTCTTCAGCAAGAACGCGCAGGCGAGCGTCAACGCGGACGAGGCCGTGGCGCTGGGCGCGGCGCTGTACTCGGGCTCGGTGGACAAGGTGAGCAGCGTGGTGCTCATCGACGTGCTGCCCATGACCATTGGCGTGGCCATGCCCGGCGGCGGCTTCAAGCGCGTCATCGAGCGCAACAGCCCGCTGCCCACGCAGCGCTCGTTCGCCATCAGCACGTCGCAGGACAACGAAGAGCGGATGGAGCTGTCCGTCTTCCAGGGCGAGGACAACCACATCTCCGCCAACGAGTACCTGGGCACCGTGCGCATGGAAGGTCTTCCAAAAGGCCCCAAGGGCTCCGTGCGCGTCGCCGTCACGCTCAAGCTCGACTCCGAATGCGTGCTGCACGTGGAGGCGCGTGAGTACTCGACGCGCAAGGAAGTGAAGGCGACGCTCGCCACGCGCTACTCGCCGGAGGAACTCCAGAAGCAGCTCCAGGTGAGCAAGGAGGCGGTGAGCGCCGCCGAGGAGCGCCGGGGCGCGGACCTCAAGGATCGCGCGGGCCGCTTCTGGGGGTTCGTGAAGAAGGCGCTGGGCCGCAAGTAGACTGGCTCCATGACCGCCTCGGCCCCCCGCTACATGGCGCGCTTCCGTTGCATCGCGGAAGCGTGCGAGGACACCTGCTGCGCGGGGCTCACCGTGCCCATCAGCGAGTCGCGCTGGAGCCTGCTGCGCCAGAAGGTCGCGGGCACACCGGACGAAGCGAACGTCGCGGCGCTGATCAAGCCGAACCCGGATGGAGCCACGGGTCAGCAGGCGGGCATCCTGGGCAAGCGCGCGGACGGGCACTGCGCCTTCCTGGATGAGGCGAAGCTGTGCTCGCTCCAGCGCCGCTACGGCGAAGCAGTGCTGCCGGACGGCTGCTCGGTCTTCCCGCGAGTGCTCACGCGCTGGGGCGCGCAGGTGGAGATGGCCGGGTCACTCGCGTGTCCGGAGACGGCGCGCCTGTGTCTGCTGGCCGAGGACGCGCTGGTGCGCGAGCCCGTGCCCGAGGAACAGGCCCTGCGCCCGCAGGTCGCGCGGCAGGTGGCGGCCGGAGACGACGCGTGGACGGCCCACGCGGACACCGTGCGCGAAGCGATGCTGCGGCTCCTACAGCGGCGCGAAGTCCCGTTCGCCGCGAGGCTGTACGCGCTGGGCCGCATGGCGCTGGACCTGGGCGACTTCTACTTCCCGGGGACCACGGCGTTCGCTTCAGCGGCAGGCGAGGAATCGCGGCATCCCAGCGCGAGCGACGCCTCCGAGCCCGAGGTGCGCGGGCCCATGACGGACTCCGCACCGGATGCGAGCGAGACCCGCGCGGAAGCGGCCGAAGCGCGGCTCGCGCGTGTCCTGCGCGAGTACGAATCCACGGACACCCTCGCGTCCTTGAGCGCGCAGCTCGAAGCGCTGGAGTTGCCCGGAGGCCCGTGGGCCGGCATCTGCGGCGCCGTGCTCCGTTCACGTGAGGCCGCCGTGAGCAGCCCGCGCTTCCTCTCGCTCATGAGCGCCGTGCGCGCGTCCTACGGTGGCGCGGACACGCATCCAGACCCGGCGTGGGAACTCCATGCCGCCCGGCGCTCCGCCCTGGAGTCCCTGCACGGCGAGCGCGTGCACCAGTACTTCCTGCACCACGCGCTCAACCACGTCCTGCGCCACCCGTTCACCGAGGCCGAGAGCCTCCTGAACGCCGTGTTCCTGCTCGTGCTGCGCGCCTCCGTGGTGCGTTGGGTACTGCTCGGGCACCCGGCCGTGGTGGCGCTGCTGGAGGCTCCCGGCACGCCCGTGGCCGCGCTGGACGCCGCCGCCGTGGAGGCGTTCCAGGTCGTCGCCAAGCACGTGGAGCAGGCGCCCTCGTTCCTGGACTTCGCCAAGGGGCTGGCCGGCGAAGGTCCGGAGACCTTCGCGCGGCTGCTCATCCTGGTGAAGGGCCTGTAGCTCCTCAGCCCTGCTGCTTCGGCTTCGCGCCCAGCTGCTGCATGGCCCGCTGGAATGACGGGTACTCGTGCGCGCCCTGGATGGCCACCTTCTCCCCCAGGATGAAGGTCGGCACCGCGCGGATGCCCATCTCCTGGGCCTCGCGCACGGACTCCTCCACCACCTGCCGGTAGCGGCCTTCCTCCACCGCGCGCTGGAGTTCGTCCGGATCCAACCCGGCCTCCACGCCCGCGGCCCGCAGCGTGTCCCACTGCCAGAGGTCCTGCCCTTCACTCCAGTAGCGCCGCAGGATGGCGGCCTGGAAGGGCTCCAGCCTGCCTTGGGCTCGCGCGTACTCCGCCGCCTCGTGCGCTCGGCGCGTGGACGGGATGATGTCCCGCTGCACCATCGTCAGCCCGGCCTTCGCGGCTCGGAGCTTCAGCGGGTTGTTGGGATCCTTCATCCCCTGGCGCACGTAGTCGGGCAACGGCAGCCCTTCCGGAGGCGTCTCCGGGCGCAGGAAGTAGGGGTGCCACTCCACCTGGACGTCGTATTCCTTCTTCAGCTTCTCGACCTCACCGAGGCCGACGTAACACCAGGGTCAAACGAAGTCGGACCAGATGTGGACAACGATGGGTGCGCTCATGGGCTGAATCTCTAGCACCGTGCGTCAGGGCCTTCCACCCCTTCCACCGGGGCCCGCATCCATCGGTGGACAGTCCGCCCTCCCGAAGGCACGGTCCGGGTTCCATTTCTCCGGAGGAACCTTCCGTGCCCCTGTCGCTCCTCGCGGCCCTGGCGCTCGGCGCCAACCCCGCGCCCGCGCCTCATCCGTTCAATCAACAGGACCTGGTCACGCTGCGCCGGCTCAGCAGCCCGCGCGTCTCGCCCGACGGCCGTCAGGTCGCCTACGTCCTGCGCTCCACCGATATGGAGGCGAACCGCGGCCGCACCGACCTGTGGCTCGCCAACCTGGACGGCTCCGCGCCGCGCCAGCTCACCTCCCACCCTGACAGCGACACCGACCCCGTCTGGGCTCCGGACGGCAAGAGCCTCTTCTTCCTGTCGTCGCGCGGCGGCTCGTCACAGGTGTGGCGCCTGCCGTTGGATGGCGGCGAACCGCTTCCGGTCACGAAGCTGCCGCTGGACGTGAACAGCTTCGTGCTGTCGCGTGATGGCCAGCAGCTCGCGGTGGCGCTGGACGCGCGCCCTGACTGCGCGGACCTCGCGTGCAACACCCAGCGCGCCGTCGAGGCCTCCAAGAAGAAGACCACCGGCCGCGCGTATGATCAGCTCTTCGCCCGTCACTGGGACACCTGGAAGGACGGCACGCGTTCGCACCTGTTCGTCGTCCCCGTGGCCGGCGGCACGGCCGTGGACGTGATGAAGGGCATGGACGCGGACGCGCCCAGCAAGCCCTTCGGTGGCGCGGAGGAGTTCACCTTCACCCCGGACGGCAAGAGCCTCGTCTTCGCCGCGCGCGACGTGGGCCCCACCGAGTCGTGGTCCACCGACCTGGACCTGTTCCTCGCGCCCGTCGACGGAAAGACGAAGCCGCGCAAGCTCACGGAGAAGAACCGCGCCACGGACACCAGCCCCGTGTTCAGCCCGGACGGCAAGACGCTCGCGTACGTGGCCATGTCCCGCCCCGGCTTCGAGGCCGACCGCTTCCGCGTCATCCTGCGCACGTGGCCGGGTGGCCAGGAGCGCGTGCTGACCCAGGACTGGGACCGCTCGGCTGGCTCGCTCGCGTGGAGCAAGGACGGCGCCACGCTCTTCACCACCGCCAACGACGTGGGGCAGAACACCGTGTTCGCCCTGGACGTGGCCACCGGCAAGGCGCGCAGCCTCACCCAGGGCGGCAACGCGGACGGCGCCCAGCCCGCGGCGGACGGCCAGGTCGTCTACGCGATGGATGACCTGGACTCGCCGGCGGACCTGTACGCGGTGAAGGCGGACGGCACCGGCACGCGGCAGCTCACCCAGGTGAACAAGGACGCGCTCGCGGGCCTGAAGTTCGGCGCCTTCGAGCAGTTCAACTTCCCGGGCTGGAACAACGAGACGGTGCACGGCTACGTGGTGAAGCCCGTGGACTTCGACCCGAAGCGCCAGTACCCGCTGGCCTTCCTCATCCACGGCGGACCGCAGGGCAGCTTCGGCAACCACTTCCATTACCGGTGGAACCCGCAGGTGTACGCGGGCCGCGGCTACGTGGCGGTGATGATCGACTTCCACGGCTCCACCGGCTACGGCCAGGCCTTCACGGACTCCATCTCCGGGGACTGGGGCGGCAAGCCGCTGGAGGACCTGCAGAAGGGCCTGAACGCCGCGCTCCAGAAGTACTCCTTCATCCACAAGACGAAGCGGTGCGCGTTGGGCGGCAGCTACGGCGGGTACATGATCAACTGGATCGCCGGTAACTGGGCGGACGGCTTCCAGTGCCTCGTGAACCACGACGGCATCTTCGACGAGCGCGCCGCCTACTACGACACCGAGGAGCTGTGGTTCCCCGAGTGGGAGCACAAGGCGCTGCCCTGGGAGAAGCCGGAGTCGTACGAGAAGTTCAACCCGGTGAACCAGGTGGCGAAGTGGAAGACGCCCATGCTCGTCATCCACGGCGGCAAGGACTACCGCGTGGTGGATACGCAAGGCATCGCCACCTTCACCGCGCTCCAGCGCCGCGGCATCCCGTCCCGCTTCCTCTACTTCCCGGACGAGAACCACTGGGTGCTCAAGCCGCAGAACAGCATCCAGTGGCACGACGAGGTGCTGGGCTGGCTGGACCGCTGGACGCGCAAGTAGCGCGCCCGGCGAAAGTGAGCCCTGGGGCGTTGCGCCCCAGGGCTTCATGCACGTTTCAGGGAATGCCGAAGCAGTCGTCGATGCAGCTGGCGATGACCTCCGCGCAGGTGCGGTCGGAGATGCACTGCGAGCACTCCGCGGTGCGCTCGCGGCGTTTGTCCTGCTCGCTCTCCTTCTCTTCCTCCCAGGCGCCAACCTTCTCGGCGCACTTGCCAGTGTCCAGGTCGGAGTCGAAGCACTGCTTGCGGTAGTCGCAGATGGCGTCGGCGTCGTTGGAGCAGCCGGTGAGGAGCAGCACGGAGACACAGGAGGCCAGGGCAATCAGTCGGGACATGGCCCGGCACTATGCACGCGGATGACGCCTCCCGTGAATGCACTTCAAGGGAGGCGCCGCGCACTTCACCGCTGCTGCATTACTTCGTCTTCGTCGCACCGCCGGTGGAGCCGTGGTCCATGGATCCGTGCTCCATGGTGCCGCCCTGCGTGCCGGCGCCGCCCACGCCCATGGCGTCGTCCAGCTTGCCCAGCGTCTGGTAGGCCATGTCGCGATGCCGGGGCAGTTCCTTGGTGAGGTTCGTGAGCAGCGTGGCCAGCTCGCCCGTGGCGCCCATGCCCTGCTGGGCGGCCATCACCTTGCCGATGGCGGCGTCATGCGCGCCAACCTGTCCGGCCATGTAAGTCGAGTCGAACGGCGCGCCCTTCAGCGCCTGGAGCTTCTCCATGTCCGCCTTGTCCGCGGCCATGGCCTTCTTCTCCAGGTCGTTGGTGGCCTTGGGCATCTCCGCCAGCTTCATGTTCTGCGACTTCGCATAGTCCATGACCTTCTGGTCAGCGGTCGTGTGCGCGTCGACCATGGCCTTGGCGTAGGTCTGCACGTCCGGGTTCTGCGAGTTCTGCTGCGCGAGCTTCGCCTGCTTGATCTCCGACTGGTTGATGTAGTGCAGGCGCTCCAGGAAGGCCTTTGGATCCGCGGGGACGATGAAGCCCTTGAACTCCACCGTGCCCTTGGCGACGGTGGGCGTCTTCTCTCCGACTGGCGGGTTGGCGGATGTGGCGCTCTGGGCCAGCGAGACGCCGCCGGTGAAGAGGACCGCGGCGAGGGTGACTCCATGCAGGGTGCGCTTCATTGGGTGCTGCTCCTTTTCAGAGCCTCGGATGTGAGGCGGGTCAAGGCCGGTGGACCGGACACACTTCCGGATCCGCGCGGCGCACGTTGGAGCAGGGCGCGACAGCGAACCCAGCGGGTGGGAGGACGGACGTGTGCCAATTCACGTTGCGTCCCGGACCCGGTGCGGCAGTGGACAGCACCACTGCCCCCGGGAGCGGGCGCGGACGTTCAGCACCACACGGCTGTCTGGGAACGCCATCCCGTCCTCCTCGTGCCCGGAAAGCCAGGCATCCCGCGAGGGAGGGAAGAGAACGGAGGCAGGGCCCCGGCTGGCTGGCCGCCGGGGAGGAGGGCTACTTCGCGGGCTGCGGCGCCGGCTTCGGAGCGGCCTTCGGCTTCGGGGCGTCGGGCGTGCCGGCGGGGACGTTCTTCGTCTCGGACAGCTCGTCCTCGGCGCGCAGGAAGGCCTGGGCGGCGCGGTCCACGTCGTCGGGCTTGAGGCCCGTGAGATTGGCGGCGGCCCCGCGCGTGCGCGCCGCGAGCGCCGTCTCCCCCAGCGCGCCGTGGATGCGCGTGAGGGCCACATGGATTTCCGGGTCGAACGGATCCGACGCCAGCGCCTCCAGGTACGCCGTCTTCGCCTTCGGGTAGTCCTTGCGGAACAGCAGGATGCGGCCCAGGTGCACGTTGGTGGAGGGCGAGCCCGGGTGCATCCGCAGCGAGCCGCGCAGCACGGACTCCGCCTCATCCAGCCGGCGCAGCTCCAGCAGCGCGAGCGCGAACTTGTTGGACACCGACTCGTACTTGTCGCCCACCAGCTTGTGCGCCCGCGAGTACTCCTCCGCGGCGGCCTTCACGCGGTTGCGCTCGCGCAGCACCTCACCCAGGTGCGCGAACTTGCGCGCGGGGACTTCGGTCACCTCGGAGAAGCCGCCGAAGGAGATTTCACGCCCCTTCTTCTCGCTGTCTTTCTGCGCGCCCTTGGCGTCCTCCTTGAGCACCACGCGGTCGTCGCGCGGCACCAGCTCCTGGGGGAAGGGCTGCTTCTTCACGTAGGACAGCCAGGTCTTCTCGAAGAGGGGGAAGGGCATGCCCGTCGCCACCTCCACCGCCTTCTTGTCCGGCTGGCCCGCCTTCAGCTCCTGCAAGAGGGCGCGCAGGCCGGCGGTGCCCTTGGTGCCGTGGATGTAGTCGATGGCGTAGAACACCTCCGCGAACGCGGTGGCCGCGTCCTCCGCCGTGGGCAGCATGGCGATGGAGGGGTGCATCTTCTCGAAGGGGATGAGCTTGTCCTCCTTCACGCGCTTGCCCAAGAGCGCCTGCGTGGAGGGCGTCATGGCCAGGCCACCCTTGCCGCGCCAGCGCGACTCCAGGAACTTGGCCAGGCCTTCGTGCAGCCAGATGGGCACGGTGTTGTGGGACATCTGGCTGACCACCAGGTGCACGTACTCGTGCGCCAGCGTGTCCTGCCAGTCGTAGCCCTGCGCCACGGCCTTGGGGCTCGTGACCATCAGCTTGTTGAACTTGCAGATGGCGATGGTGCCCGTGGTGCGGATCTGCTTCTCCGTCAGCGTGCTGACGCGGGACAGCTCGCGCGCGTTGTTCACCACCTCCACGCGCACCTTGCCCGGCGGCGTCCAGCCCAGGTCCTCCGCGAGCGCCCGGTGGATGGCCTCCAGCGTCTCCAGTGCGTAGGGCACCAGAATCTCTTCCTTGCCCTTCGGGTAGAAGAAGATGAAGTGCTCGCTCTCCGCGCGCTGGTGGTCCTTGACGATGGTGCGCGTGTCCTTGGCGAGGCGCAGGTAGCTGCCCGGCTTGTCCTCGATGTTGGCGCCTTCCAGCAGCGTCACCGCGTCTTCGTACTGGCCCTCCTCGAAGGCCACGCGCCCCTGGAAGTACTTCAGGGGCTCCAGCTCGGACGGTACGCGCTGCTCGACCTCGGCCAGCTCGCGGCGGGCGCTTCCCACGTCCCAGTCGTCCAGCGACTGCTCCACCTTGCCCAGCCGCTGCTTCACCTCTTCCTTGAGGGCGGCGTCGGGTGGCTGCGCGAAGGCCGTGGGGACGGCGAGGAGGAGGGCGCACAGGACGCCCAGGCCCGGGATGGTCGCGTGCATGCGGCGGCTCACTTCACCAGCTCCTCGTAGTAGCGCTTCACCTGTTCGCGGTACTTCTCCGGCGCGCCCTGCTTCATCGCGTCCAGCAGGTCCTTGCGGAACTCGCGAGGCGCCTGGAACGCGTCCTCGTCCGGCAGCTCCACCTTGTCCTGCGGGTTGCGGCCGTTGCCTTCCTGGCGGCGGCCAGAGCCCATGGGCATGGGCAGCCCGCGGCCGCCCTTGCGGCCCTGCTGGCTCTGCTGCATCTGCTGCTGGAAGCGCTTGAGGCCTTCCATGGCGGCCTGCTGTTCGCCGTAGCCGCGGCCGGGGTCCTTGCCCTGCATGCGCTGGGACGCCTCGCCCATGCGCTGGCCAATCTCATCCATCTGCTGGCCGGCTTCTTCGCCGAACAGCGGCGCCGTCTGCTCCATGTCCTCCATCTGCTGGCGCAGGCCCTGCGCGCGCTGCTCCAGCTGCTGCTGGCGCTGGCCCAACTGCTGGAGCTGCTGCTTCTCCTGCGGCGACAGCTGCGAGCCCGGCGGCGGGAAGAGGTTTTGCAGCTGCTGGCTCACGTCCGACACGTCGCGCGAGTCCTTCTTGAGCTGCTCCGCGAGCTTCGCGGACTGCTGACGCACCTCCGGCGGGTTGCCGAACATCTCATCCAGCTGGCGCTGCTGCTCGCCCATGCTGGACAGCTGGCGCGCGGCGTCCTCGGCGCGCGCGGCGGACTCCGCGGCGAGGTCGAAGTCGTCCACCTTGAGCGCGTTCTCCACGTTGCGCAGCTCGGACTGGGCCTCTTCCAGCGGGCGGGCCGCGCGGCTGTTGAGCCGGCCTGGATCGAGCTTCTGGTAGTCCTCCTGCACCTGCTTCAGCTTGCGGTTCAGCTCGTCCTTGAGGGCCTGGCCCTTTTCTTTAAGCCGGTCGCGGTTCTGCCCGCGGGCCTGGTCGCGCAGGGCGCGCGTCTGCTCGGCGACCTTCTGCTGCTCGCTCATGGTGCCCTGCAGGTCGTCCATGAACTTGCCGAACTTCTCCGCCAGCTCCGGGTACTGCTCCGCGCCGAAGTCCTCCTGGGACTTGTCCATGGACTCGAGCATCTCGTCCATCTGCATGCCCAGCTCCTGGAGCTTCGCCAGGGCCTCGTCCGCCTTGCCCTCCTGCATCAGGCGCTCGACTTCATCCATGGCGCCCTGCATGTCCTCCTGCTGCATCATCTCCGACAGCGCCTCCGCGTTGAGGTGCTCGTCGCGGATGCCCTTGCGCAGCTCGGCCATGCGCTGCATCAGCTCCTGGATGCGCGACTTGAGCTGTTGGATCTGCTGCATCACCTGCTCGCGCGCGGCCTCGTCCGGGTTGGCCTTGAACTGCTCGATGAGGCGCGACAGGTCGCGGCGCTCGTTGGCCAGCTGCTTCGTCAGCTCCTGGAGCGCCTCCAGCTTCTGCCGGTCCAGCAGCGACTCCAGGTAGAGGATGTCGCGCTCCAGACCCTCGATTTCGTCCTCCACCACTGCGGTGAGCCGGGTGCCGGTGCCCCAGTCCTCGCCGCGCGCGCGCTGGGTGCGCAGGTACAGGCGGCGGAAGTCGGAGGTGGTGCCCACGCTGCGCTTGAGCTCCCCTCCGATGTTCAGGAGCGCGGAGACGATCTCCTTGGGCACGTCCTTCTCCCGCGACAGCTCGGCGCCTTGAGCGCGGAAGTCGTCCGCGAGCTGCTGGCCACTGGTGTCCACGGACTTCGCGGTCTCCACCGCGGTCGCGTCCTTCTGCTTCGCGCGGTCGGGCCCCTCCAGGCGGTCCGCCAGGTGGTCCACCAAGCGGCCCCATAGGACTTCGGCCTTCTCCAGCGCGGCGCGGCGGTGCTCGGCGGCGCTGTAGACGCGAAGGGTCTGCGTGCGGCTGACGCCCTTCTTGGGGCCCTCCACCGCGTCGTTGTCCTTCGCCTCCACGTAGTAGGTGATGCGGTCGCCGGGGGCGGGCTTGAGCGGGCCCAAATCCCAGTTGAAGGTGCCCCGGCTGCGGCGGCTGTCCTCGCGCGGCAGGTTCACGCGCGTCTCCTGCTTCGCGCCGGGCATGCGGTACACCAGCGCCAGACCGGACAGGCCGTAGTCGTCGGTGGCCTCGAACTTGAGCGTCACCGTCTGGCCGGGGTCGACTTCAATCTCCGTGGACGGCGTGAGCAGCGTCACCTGGGGTGACTTGTCCGCCTCCACGGTGAGGGGGATGTCCGGGCCCACCGCGAGCGGCTTCGCGCGCGAGGCATAGAAGACGAAGTGGTAGTGGCCGCCCTGCTTCGCGACGAAGCTGCCGGTGAGCTCGCGGCCGCCGGTGACGGTGAGGGGCAGCACCTGGTCGTTGACGACGACCTCCGCGCGCTCGATGGGGCGGTCCGAGCGCGTCTTCAGCACGACCTCGGTGCCGGCGGGTGCGCTGACCTCGCCGTTGGTGCCGGGCACGGTGCGCGGCGCGAGGCCGGTGTACGCGGGGTAGCGGTAGGTCAGCTCGATGTCGCCGGTGATGGGCTCCGCCTGCGCGGCGGTCTCCGGACGCGAGGCCTGCTCGCGCAGGTGCTTCCAGCCCGCGACCCACCGGCCGCCCACGAAGAACATCAGCACCGCGAGCGCCAGCACCACGCCGCCGCACGCCATGGCCACGCGGCGCAGCGGCTGGCGGTCCACCACGAGCCTGGGGTCCACCGTGCGGGCGCGCTCGTCCATCTGCCTCAGGAACGCGTCCGCGAGCTGGGGGGACCAGCCGGCCTCCTCACGGCGCTCGCGCGACAGCTCCACCGCGGCGAGCACATCCAGCGACAGCTCCGGGCGGCGCTGGCCCACGAGCCGGGCGGTGCGCGCGTCGTCGCCCACCTGCCGGTGCGCGAGCACGACGCCGAAGACGTAAACCACCGCCGCGCCCACGGGCAGGGCGATCCACATGAGCCCCTGGGCAAGCCACGGCGCCGCCCGTCCCAGGAGGCCCGTGGCGAACAGGAGCACGAGGGCCGCGACGGCGCCCAGCAGCAGGCCCTGGGCCCAGAGCTGGCGGCGCTGGCCCACGAGCCGGGCGGTGCGCGCGTCGTCGCCCACCTGCCGGTGCGCGAGCACGACGCCGAAGACGTAAACCACCGCCGCGCCCACGGGCAGGGCGATCCACATGAGCCCCCTGCC
>NZ_RAWR01000253.1:0-14202 GCF_003986945.1 Corallococcus sp. AB018
CCAGTACAGCGTCCGTGCTGGGCGACGTGAACACATCCCCCGCCACCGCCGCGTGCAGCATCCCCGTCCCTACATAGCCCGCGTGTGCCGGCTCGTGGCCGCTGCCCCCACCCGACAACACCGCCACCTTCCTCGCCCCCAACGCCGCCGGCACGTCCGCGAGCACCACCACCGTCTCCCCCTCAAGCAACGCCTGGCCCGGCGCCAGCGCCACGAACCCCTCCAACATCTCCTGGACCACCGCGCGCGGCGCATTGACGAGCTTCTTCACCATCGACTCCTGGGTCGGAACGAACGGAGATGGACTGCGCTCCAATACCGACCCTTCCGCCCCCATTGCAGCCCGTCAAGCCGGACGTACGCCGCAAGGCCGTGGAGAGACGTTTGCGTCACAGAACCCGCTTTCCCATTGACTCCGGAAGATTTATGAGGATGATTCTCATTATCATTCGCTGAGCTGTGACAAAAAACACGGCGGTCTGGCGAGAAGTGCGCCCGGACCCGGCCGAGCCTGGCCTGGCATTGCCGGGCCATGGCCGACGTGTGTCTGGATTCAGGTGATTGTCTTGAGTGCTCCATCCCCCGCCCCGCGTGAGCGCACGCTGCTGTGGCTGCTCGCGGCGGTGCAGTTCACCCACGTCGTCGACTTCATGATGCTGATGCCGCTGGGCCCGTTGCTGATGCAGCGGCTCTCGCTGTCGGCGACGCGGTTCGGAGCGCTGGTGTCCGCGTACACGCTCGCGTCCGCGGCCATGGGCGTGCTGGGCGTGTTCTGGCTGGATCGCCTGGAGCGCAAGCGCACGCTGCTGATGCTCTACGCGGGCTTCATCATCGCCACGCTCCTGTGCGGCGCGGCCACCGGGGCCACGGGCCTGCTCATCGCCCGCACCGTCGCCGGAGGCTGCGCGGGGCTGATGGGCGCCGTCGTCATCGCCATCGTCAGCGACACCGTGCCCGCCGAGCGCCGGGGCCAGGCCATTGGCACCGTGATGACGGCCTATGCGCTGTCCGCCGTCGCGGGCGTGCCGCTGGGCCTGGGCCTCGCGAACCTCGGGGGTTGGCGCGCGCCGTTCATCGTCCTCGCGGCGGTCGCGGGCTTCGTGTGGCTGCTGCTCCTGCGATTCCTGCCGCGCGTCGACGGGCACCTGTCCCAGGCGTCCGGCGCCTCCGCCACCGCGGGCTTCACGCCCCGGCTGGCCATGGGCTGGGGCCTCACCTTCACCGTGGTGTTCGCCAGCTTCCTGCTGATCCCCTACCTGGGCGCCTTCATGGTGGGCAACGTGGGCCTGTCCCTCACGGACCTGCCCTGGGTGTACCTGGCGGGTGGCGCGGCCACCTTCGTGAGCTCGCGCTGGATTGGACGGTTGGCGGACCGCATGGGCCCTGCTCGCGCGCTGGGGCTGCTGCTCGTCGCCACCATGGTGCCGCACCTGCTCTTCACCCACCTGCCTCCGTCTCCGCTGCCGGTGGTGGCCGTCGTGTTCGTGCTCTTCATGACGCTCACCTCCGGTCGCGCCATCCCCACCATGGCGCTGGTCGCGTCGCAGGTGCCGCCGTCCATCCGGGGCCGCTACCTCGCGGTCAACATCGCCGCCAGCGACGGGGCCTCCGGGCTCGCCGCGTGGATGGGCGGACTGCTGCTCACCACCGCGCCGGACGGCACGCTCATCGGCTTCGCGCAGCTGGGCTGGCTGGCCGTGGCCATCTCCGCGCTCGCGCTCGGGCTGTTGTGGACCTTCGTGGGCCGCGCCGTGCGGCTGGACGCGACGCCCGCGCCCTGAATCCCTCTTCACCCCTCACCAGGACCCTTCCATGTCCCAGACAGCACCCCGTCACCCATCCCTGCCTCGCCCCATCGTGGGTGAGCTCAAGCTGGAGCGCTCCAACCAGCTGCTCGCCGAGGCCCGCAAGTGGGTCCCCGGCGTCACGCAGACGATGATGAAGAAGCCGGATCACTTCGCCCCCGGCGCCTTCCCCGTGTTCCTCGCCAAGGGCAACGGCGCCCTGGTGGAGGACGCGGACGGCCAGGAGTACATCGACTTCATCCAGGCGCTGGGCGCCAACATGCTGGGCCACAACCACCCGGCCGTCGCGGAGACCATCCGCAAGCACCTGGCGGAAGGCATCATCCACTCGCTGCCCACGCCGGTGGAGGTCTCCTCCGTGAAGGCGCTGGTGGAAGTGATTCCCGGCGCGGAGATGGCCCGCTTCTTCAAGACAGGCGCGGACGCCACCTCCGCCGCCGTGCGCCTGTCGCGCCACCTCACCGGCCGCGAGCACATCGTCACCGTGGGCTACAACGGCTGGCACGACCACTTCATGTATGACACCCCGGGCGTGCCCCCGACGGTCGCGAAGCTCACCACCCGCCTGCCCCTCTTCACGCCCCCGGACGAGCCCGCGCTCATCGAGCACATCGAGAAGCACGGCGCCCAGCTGGCCTGCGTGCTGCTGGCCATCCCGTACAACCGCACCGTCACCCGCGAGTTCCTCCTCCAGGTGAAGGAGACCTGCGCGAAGCACGGCGTGCTGTTCGTCCTGGACGAGGTCGTCACCGGCTTCCGTCTGGCTTTGGGCGGCGCGCAGCAGTTCTTCAACATCCAGGCGGACTTCGTCACGCTGTCCAAGGGCATCGCCGCGGGCATGCCCCTGTCCGCCATCGCGGGCCCGGAGAAGTATCTGTCGCGCCTGAGTGAGCTCCAGGTGTCCACCACCTTCGGCGGCGAGATGCTCTCACTGGCCGTGTGTGAGGCGGTCATCAAGGAATACCGCACCACGAACTACGTGGAGCACATCGCCGACCTGGGCCGCCGCCTGCGCGACGGCGTCAACGCCCACGCGCGTGAGACGGGCTCCAGCCTGGAGGTCATCGGCTACGACGCCGTGCCCTTCTTCCGCTTCAGCAAGGTCATCCCCGAGCACATCGAGAAGATGATCCCCTTCCAGGCCGGCATGGCTCGCCGGGGCGTCATCCTCCGCCGCGACCTGAACTTCATCAGCGCCGTGCATACCGCGGAGCAGATTGAACACACCATCGCCGCCGCCGGAGAGGTGCTCCGCGAGACGGCCGCCGCCAGGGCCAGCGCCGCCTGAGACTGAAACAATCGCTCAATCACCGCCCGTGAAGCCAGACGTCGGGCGGTTCCCTGCCTCAGCCACCTTGACAGGAATTCGTGACCATGGCACTTCCCGGTCCTGAAAATGAGAATGGTTCTCATTTTCATTCAAAGAATCCAGGCGAGCGGCGGATGGCTTCGATGACGGGACACGCGGTGGTGACGGGCGCGGCGCAAGGCATTGGCGCGGCGGTGGCGCGCAAGCTGGCGCGCACGATGCCCGTCGCGGTGTTCGACCAGAACGCCGCGGGATTGGAGCTGCTGGTGGCGGAGCTGCGCCAGCAGGGACTGAAGGCCACCGCGTTCCCGGTGGACGTGCGCGACAAGGACGGCATCGAGGATGCCATCGCGTCCATCGACTCCAAGCTGGGCCCCATCCAGGTGCTGGCCAACGTGGCGGGCATCCTGCGCATGGGGTCCGTGCTCACGCAGAGCGACGCGGACTGGATGTCCACCTTCGCCGTCAACACCCACGGCGTGTTCCATGTCTCGCGCGCGGTGGCTCGGCACATGGTGCCCCGCCGCTCCGGCGCCATCGTGACGGTGGGCTCCAACGCCGCGGGCGTGCCGCGCATGCAGATGGCGGCCTACGCGGCGTCCAAGGCCGCCTCCACCATGTTCACCAAGTGCCTGGGGTTGGAGCTGGCTGAGCACGGCATCCGCTGCAACGTCGTCTCCCCCGGCTCCACCGACACCGCCATGCAGCGGGGCATGTGGACGGACGAGTCCGGCCTCGCGCGCGTCATCCAGGGCTCGCTGGACACCTACCGCACGGGCATCCCGCTGCGCCGCATCGCCACGCCGGACGACATCGCGGACGCCGTGGTGTTCCTCGCGTCCGACCAGGCCCGACACATCACGATGCACGATTTGTGTATCGACGGCGGCGCCACGCTGGGCGTGTAGCGCGCCCGCGACGTTCGCCTTCTCTCCCTGATTTTCCCTCCCGGGATGGACGCAGGTCCTTCCCCCCAAATCGCCCCGAGTTGAGAATGATTCCTGATACCAAAATCGTTGAACGGCAGACGGACGCGCGGACGGTGGACGGCGTGGTGGGCGCGCCGGCCGTGGCGCGGGAGCCGGAGCAGGAGGCGCTGGCGGCTCGGCTGCTGCGCGACTACGACGCGGGCGGGTTCTTCTTCGCGTCCCCCAAGCGCACCATGCTGGCGCGCGGCGTGTTCGCCACGGTGCCGGACGCGGGCGGGGCGAACTCGCTGGACGGCCTGCCGGAGCGCGTGGCCTCGGTGCTCAACGCCTCGCGGGACGCGGCGCATGACATCCCGGTGGCGGTGGGCGCGGTGCCCTTCGACGGCAAGGTGGCCGCGCACCTGGTGGTGCCCATGACCCTCCAGCGCGCGGGGCCCATGGTGTTCGACGCGGCCGCTGCCGCGCGGTCTCCCCTGGCCGGTCAGTACACGCTGCGGCCCGTGCCGGAGCCCTGCGCGTACAAGGACGGCGTGGCGGCGGCGCTGAAGCTCATGCAGGAAGGCCCGCTGCGAAAGGTGGTGCTGTCGCGCTCCCTGCACGTGGACACCGCGGCGCCCGTGGACCTGCGGCAGCTCTTGCACAACCTGGCCCGGCGCAACCCGCATGGGTACACCTTCGCGGTGGACCTGCCGCAGCACGCGGACGCGGCCCCGGGCGCCGGACGGCGTACGCTCATCGGCGCGAGCCCGGAGCTGCTGGTGGCGCGCTCCGGCCTCCAGGTCCTGGCCAATCCGCTGGCGGGCTCCGCCGCGCGCAGCCCGGATCCGGTGGAGGACACGGCGCGGGCCACGCGGCTGATGGCCTCACCCAAGGACCTGCACGAGCACGCGGTCGTCATCGACGCGGTGGCGGAGGCGCTGCGGCCCTTCTGCAAGACGCTGGACGTGCCCAAGGGCCCGTCGCTCGTGAGCACCCAGACGATGTGGCACCTGTCCAGCCGCATCACCGGTGAGCTGAAGGATCCATCCATCACCTCGCTGACGCTGGCGCTGGCCATGCACCCCACCCCGGCGGTGTGCGGCCACCCGACGGCGCTGGCGCACGAGGCCATTGGCAACATCGAACCGTTCCACCGTGGCTACTACACGGGCACCGTGGGCTGGTGCGACGCGAACGGCGACGGTCAGTGGGCCGTCACCATCCGCTGCGCGGAGGCCGACGAGCGCACCCTGCGGCTGTTCGCGGGCGCGGGCATCGTCGTGGGCTCCACGCCGGAGGCGGAGCTCGCGGAGACCGAGGCCAAGTTCCTCACCATGCTCCAGGCGATGGGCCTGGGCCTCGAGGTGCAGCCGTGAGCACCGCGCGGGAACACCTGCCCGGCTGCCCCACGTGGCCGGAGGACTTCGCCCAGCGCTACCGCGAGGCCGGTTACTGGCGTGGGGAGACCTTCGGTCAGCTCCTGCGCGACCGCGCCCGGGACTTCGGGTCGCGCGTGGCGCTGGTGGGCGGCGCGCACCGCTGGACGTACGCGGAGCTGGACGCGCGCGTGGACCGCATGGCCTCGGGCTTCCACGCCCTGGGCATCCGTGCGCGCGACCGCGTGGTGGTGCAGCTGCCGAACGTGCCGGAGTTCTACGAGGTCATCTTCGCGCTGTTCCGCATGGGCGCGCTGCCGGTGTTCGCGCTGCCAGCTCACCGCGCTTCGGAGATCGGCTACTTCTGCGCCTTCACGGAAGCTGTCGCGTACGTCATCCCGGAGCGCTTCGGTGGCTTCGACTACCGGGGGCTCGCGGAGCAGGTGAAGGCCGCCACGCCCACGTTGAAGCACGTGCTGGTGCTGGGTGACGCGGGTGCGCATACGGCGCTCGGCTCCGTGCCCTCGGAGCCCGTGACGATGGAGGGCCCGTCGCCGTCCGACGTGGCGTTCTTCCAGCTGTCCGGCGGCAGCACCGGCGTGCCCAAGCTCATCCCGCGCACGCACGACGACTACATCTACAGCCTTCGCGCCAGCGTGGACGTGTGCCAGTTCACCGCTGAGACGGTGTACCTGTGCGCGCTGCCGGCGGCGCACAACTTCCCCATGTCCTCGCCCGGCGTACTGGGCACGTTCCAGGTGGGCGGCACTGCGGTGATGGCGCTCAACCCCAGCCCGGACGTGGCCTTCCCGCTCATCGAGCGTGAGCGCGTCACCGTCACCGCGCTGGTGCCTCCGCTGACCATGGTGTGGCTGGACTCGACGCTGGCGAAGAAGCACGACCTGTCCAGCCTGAAGGTCATCCAGGTAGGCGGCGCCCGGCTGAGCGACGAGGCCGCCGCGCGCGTGCGCCCCACGCTGGGCTGCGGACTCCAGCAGGTCTTCGGCATGGCCGAGGGCCTGGTGAACTACACGCGGCTGGATGACCCGGAGACGCTCATCGTCACCACGCAGGGCCGCCCCATGTCGGACGCGGACGAGCTGCGCGTGGTGGACGACGACGACGTGCCGGTGGCGCCCGGCGGGACGGGGCACCTGCTCACGCGCGGGCCGTACACCATCCGCGGCTACTACAAGGCGGAAGCGCACAACACCAAGGCCTTCACCACGGACGGCTTCTACCGCACGGGCGACCTGGTGCGCCTGACGCCGGAGGGCTACCTGGTGGTGGAGGGCCGCGCGAAGGATCAGATCAACCGGGGCGGCGACAAGGTCGCGGCGGAGGAGGTGGAGAACCACCTGCTTGCGCACCCTTCCGTCAGCGACGCGGCGGTAGTGGCCATCCCGGACAAGTTCCTGGGCGAGCGCACCTGCGCCGTCGTCATCCCCCGCGGCGAGGCCCCCGCCCCCTCCGTGCTCAACGCCTTCCTGCGCCAGCGCGGCCTGGCGTCGTTCAAGATCCCCGACCGCATCGAGTTCGTCGCGGCCTTCCCGCAGACGGGCGTCGGCAAGGTCAGCAAGAAAGCGCTGCGCGACAGCCTGCGCCAGTCCCTCTCCACTCCTTCTCCCTGAAACAGGAGCCCTTCATGGCACTGCCTGCCATTGCCCCCTATTCCATGCCCGGCGCGACGGAGCTGCCCCAGAACAAGCTTGCCTGGACGCCCGAGCCCAAGCGCTGCGTCCTGCTCATCCACGACATGCAGCGCTACTTCGTGGACGCCTTCACGCAGGGGCAGTCCCCGGTGACGGAGCTGGTGGCCAACATCCAGCGCCTGCGCCAGCACGCGGTGAAGCTGGGAATCCCCATCGTCTACTCCGCGCAGCCGGGAGACCAGACGGCGGAGCAGCGCGGCCTCCAGCTGGAGTTCTGGGGCCCCGGCGTCCGCGCCGGCCCGAAGCAGCAGATCATCGACGAGCTCACCCCGGCGCAGGACGACACCGTCCTCACCAAGTGGCGCTACAGCGCGTTCCGCAACACGCGCCTGATGGACCTGATGCGCGAGCAGGGGCGCGATCAACTCATCATCTGCGGCATCTACGCGCACATCGGCTGCCTGCAGACGGCCAGCGACGGCTCCATGAGCGAGATCCGTCCCTTCCTCGTCGCGGACGCGGTGGCGGACTTCTCGCTAGAGAAGCACCAGATGGCGCTGGAGTACGCCTCGAAGCTGGTGGCGTTCGTCACCACCACGCAGCAGCTCATGGACGCGATGCCGGTGCAGGCCGCTGGCGCGGCGGTGGACCGCGACCAGCTTCGCGCGGACGTGGCGGAGCTGCTGATGGAGTCCGCGTCCGCGATTGGCGAGGACGAAAACCTGCTCGAACGCGGCATGGATTCCATCCGCCTGATGAGCCTGGTGGAGCGCTGGCGGCAGGGCGGCACGGAGGTGTCCTTCGTGGAGCTCGCGGAGAAGCCCACGCTCACCGACTGGTACGCGCTGCTCGCCGCGAAGCAGCCTGTCGCGATGGCCCCCGGCGCTCGCGCCTCATGACCCGCCCTCGGGGCGGCACCCTTCCCCCTCGGAGTTCCCCGTCATGCTTCCCCCATCCCAGGACAACCGCCCGCTGACCGCGGCCCAGCACGGCATCTGGGTGGGGCAACAGCTCGACCTGAAGAGCCCCGTCTACAACGCGGGGGAGTGCATTGAATTCCGTGGCGCCGTGGATCCCGTGCGCTTCGAGTCCGCCCTGCGCAAGGCGGTGGCGGACGCGGACGCGCTGCACTCGCGCTTCGTCGCGGGCGCGGAAGGTCCGGTCCAGCGCATCGACGCGGGGACGGACTGGACGCTCCAGCACGTGGACCTGAGCGGCGAGGCCGATCCCTGGGCCGCCGCGCAGGAGTGGATGTGGAAGGACCTGGGCCGCACGGTGGACCTGGGCACGGGCCCGCTGTTCGCGCAGGCGCTGCTCACCGTGGGGCCAGAGCGGTCCTTCTGGTTCCAGCGCATCCACCACATCGCCATGGATGGCTATGGCTTCTCGCTGCTCGCCCGGCGGGTGGCGGAGCTCTACACAGCGGACGTGATGGGCAAGGCCGTGCCGGCGGGGTTCAGCCGGCTGGGCCCCGTGCTGGATGAGGACGTCGCGTACCGGAGCGGCGCCCAGCTCCAGAAGGACCGCGACTTCTGGGTGAAGCGCTTCGAGGACGCCCCGGTGCCACCGCTGCTCGCGGAGGCGGCGCCCATGTCGTCGCGCTTCCTGCGGCGCTCGGAGTACCTGCGGCCGGAGCTGATGGCGGCGCTGCAGGCTGGCGCGAAGCAGGCGGGCGTGAGCTGGTCCGACGTGGTGCTGGCCGTGACGGCCATCTACCTGCACCAGCGCACGGGCGCTCCGGAGGCCGTGCTGGGCCTTCCGGTGATGGGCCGGCTGGGTTCGGCGTCTTTGCGCGTGCCGTGCATGGCCATGAACATCGTCCCGCTGCGCATCGCCGTGCGGCCGGACGCGGGGCTGTACGCGCTGGCCCGCGACGTGGCCGCGGAGATGAAGGCCTCGCGCCCGCACCTGCGCTACCGCTACGAGCAGCTGCGGCGCGACCTGCGCCTCGTGGGTGGACAGCGCAAGCTGTTCGGTCCCGTCGTCAACATCATGCCGTTCGACTACGCCCTGGACTTCGCGGGCGTGCCGGGGACGGCGCACAACATCTCCGCGGGTCCGGTGGAGGACCTGTCCTTCGGCTTCCATGCGCGGTCGGGTGGAACGGCCCTGCGCGTGGACCTGGACGCGAACCCCGCCTGCTACACGGAGGCCTCGCTCGAGGAGCACCAGCGCGGGTTCCTCCAGCTGCTGGAGTCGTTGCTCGCGCAGCCTGAGCAGCCGGTGCGGCGTTCCGCGTCGGGCGGGGTCGGCTCCGTGCTGGATGGCGGCCCGGTGCCTCCGGTGCGCCCGGTGCTGGAGCTGCTGAAGGCCCAAGCTGATGTCCGTCCGGACGCGGTCGCGCTGGAGCATGGCCGTTGGCGGATGACCTACCGCGAGCTGGTGACGGCGTCGCAGGCCCTCGCCTCGCGCCTGACCGAGGCGGGCGTGCGGCCCGACACGGCGGTGGCGGTGAAGGTGCCCCGGGGCATCGACGCCATCGTGTCCAGCCTGGGCATCTTGTTCGCGGGCGCGGGCTACCTGCCCATTGATCCGACCGGCCCGGCCACTCGCAACGCGGCCATCCTCCAGGACGCGCGGCCCGCCGTGATGGTGGTGTCCGAGCGCCCCTCGCCCGACACGGATCCGACCGCGCCGGGTGTGCTCGTCGTGAAGCGGCTGGAGCAGGCCGACACCTCGGCGCGGGATTCGACGGCGCACGCCATCCCGCGAGGAGTGCCCGCTGCCCAGCAGCCGGAAGCACGCGATGCGGAGCCCGCGTCGAGCGCTGAGGCGCGGCTTGCGTACGTCATCTACACGTCCGGCTCCACGGGACAGCCCAACGGCGTGCAGATCACGCACGGGGCCCTGGCCCACTTCGTCGCGGGCGCGACGCAGCGCTACAGCGTCGGCCCCGAGGACCGCGTCCTCCAGTTCGCTCCGCTCCACTTCGACGCCAGCGTGGAGGAGATCTTCGTCACGCTGTGCGCGGGCGGACGGCTGGTGCTGCGCACGGACGAGATGCTCCAGTCAGTGCCGCGCCTGATGGAGGCCTGCGCGGATGCGGGCATCACCCTGCTCGACCTGCCCACCGCCTTCTGGCACGAGCTGGCCTACAGCCTGTCCACTGGCGCCGCCCGGCTGCCCGACGCGCTTCGCACCGTCATCATCGGCGGTGAGGCGGCGCTGCCGGAGCGCATCGCCCGCTGGAAGGACGTCGCGGGCGACCGCGTGCACCTGCTCAACACCTACGGCCCCACCGAGGCCACCGTCGTCGCCACCGTCGCCGAGCTCGCGGGGCCGGACGCCCTGCCCTCCGGTGACGAGGTCCCCATCGGCCGCCCGCTGCCCGGCGTCGTCGCGGCGGTCGTCACTCCACAGGGACGTCTGGCCGCCCCCGGCAAGGAGGGCGAGCTGTGCCTGATGGGCGGCGCGCTCGCTCGCGGCTACCTGGGCCGCCCGGAGCTGGATGCTGCCCGCTTCACCCGCCTGGACGCGGTGGAAGGAACGCCCCGCGCCTACCGCACCGGCGACAAGGTGCGCGTGCGCGACGACGGCCAACTGGTGTTCGTGGGCCGCGTGGACGACGAGTTCAAGATCAGCGGCCACCGCATCGACCCGGGCGAAGTCGAAACCGTGTTGCTGAAGTATCCCGGCATCCTTGAGGCCGCCGTCGTCGGACAGGTGCTGCCGGGCGGGTCCCGCCGGCTGTGCGCGCACCTGGTGGCCTCGCCCGAGCCCTCGCCCGCGGAGCTGCGCAAGCACCTGCTCACGGCGCTGCCCGCCCCCATGGTGCCCGGCGCCTTCGCCTTCGCGGAGCGGCTGCCCCGCACCAGCACCGGGAAGATCGACCGCAAGGCACTCCAGAACGCGATGCCCGCGGATGAGAGCGCCGCGCTGCTCGCCTCCGCGACGCCCATGGAGCGCACGGTGCTGGAGGTCTGGGAGCAGGTGCTGGGCCGCGCCGCCACGTCGCTCCAGGATGACTTCTTCGAACTGGGCGGCCAGTCCCTCCAGAGCATCCAGGTGGCCAACCGCCTGGGCATCGCGGTGGGCTGCGACGTGCCCGTGGCCACCGTCTTCAAGCACCCCACCGTGTCCGGCCTCGCGCAAGCGCTCCAGGGCGGAAGCACGGGCGGTGCCGAGGCTGGCGGTCTCACGCCCGCGATGCTCGCGGACGCGGAGCTGGGCGAGGACGTCGTCCCTTCCTCGACGGGAGAGGCCTGGGCGCGCGAGCTGCCGCGCCGGGGCCAGGGCTTCCGTCAGGTCCTCCTCACGGGCGCCACCGGCTTCGTCGGCGCGCACCTGCTCCACCAACTCCTGGCCCGGACGGACGCGCGGATCATCTGCCCCGTGCGCGCCAAGGACGAGGCGCAGGCCATGGACCGGCTGCGCTCGGCGCTGACCGGCCAGAAGCTGCCTGTTGCTGGACTGGAGACGCGGGTGCTCGCGCTGCCGGCGGACCTCTCCCAGCCGCTGCTGGGCCTGGACGCCACGCGCTTCCACGGACTCGCCGCCGAGTGCGACGCCGTCATCCACAACGCCGCCGTCGTCAGCGTGGTGCGCGAGTACGGCAGCCTCCAGGGCGTCAACGTGCGCGGCACGCGCGAGCTGCTCAAGCTGGCCGCCGCCGTCCGCCCCAAGCCCTTCCACTACGTGTCCACGCTGGCGGTGGCGCCGCAGGCGAACCTGTCCCCGGACGTGCCGGAGGCCTTCGTCCCCTCGCACCCCGGGCTTCGCGACGGCTACCAGCAGAGCAAGTGGATCGCGGAGCGGCTGGTGCAACAGGCGTCCGAGCGCGGCCTGCCCGCGACGGTCTACCGACTGGGCCGCGTGGTGGGCGCTCCGGACACCGCGCTCGTCAACACGCAGGACCTGGTGTGGCGCATCGTGCTCGCCGGCCTGCCCGTCCGCGCCCTGCCGCTGTTGGACGTGGGCGAGGTCTGGACGCCGGTGGACTTCGTGGCCAGCGCCATCGTCCAACTCGCGCGCGCGTCGCATCCGGGCGCGGTGTTCAACGTCACGCCCGCCGAGGAAGTGCGCCTGTCCGAGCTCTTCGACTGGGTGCGCGACTACGGCTACCCGCTGGACTTGTGTCACGTGCCGGAGTGGCGCGACCGCGTCGCGAAGGGCTCCGGCGGCCACGACGCCACGCTCGCATTCTTTGATTTGCGCAGCGGGGACTCCACCCCGGCCTTCGGCCTGGGCCCCATCCGCTGTGAACGGCTGCTGGCCGCGCTGGAGGGCACCGACGTCCGCTGCCCTCCCACCGACCGCGACCTCCTCTATCGCTACCTCGACTCCTGCGTCGCGCAGGGAATCCTGCCCCCGAAAGTGACGGCGCTCCCGTGACGAATACTTCCTGGTCCCCCTCCTCCTGGCGGGCGAAGCCGGTCCGCTACATCCCCGACGACTACCCTGACCTCTCCATGCTCGCGCGCGTGGAGGCGGAGCTGGCGCGCCTGCCGCCGCTGGTGCACGCCGAAGAGACCCGCCGCCTGCGCGAAGCCCTGGGCCAGGTGGCCGAGGGCAAGGCCTTCCTGCTCCAGGGCGGCGACTGCGCTGAGAGCTTCAAGGAGTTCTCCGTGGAGAACGTGCGCAGCACCTTTCAGCTCCTGCTCCAGATGGCGGGCGTGCTCACGTTCGCGGGCGGCTGCCCGGTGGTGAAGGTGGGCCGCATCGCGGGCCAGTTCGCCAAGCCGCGCTCCAGCGCCACGGAGACCCTCAACGGCGTCACGCTGCCCAGCTACCGCGGCGACATCATCAACGGCATGGACTTCGACGCCCGCGAGCGGACGCCGGATCCCCAGCGCCTGCTGCGCGCGTACCACCAGTCCGCGGAGACGATGCAGCTGGTGCGGGCCTTCGCGCGCGAGGGCTACACGGACCTGACCCGCCTCCTGGGCCACCGCCCGGAGTCCGAAGGCGCCGTGCGCCCGGTGGACTTCTTCACCAGCCACGAGGCCCTGCTCCTCAACGTCGAGCAGGCCATGACGCGCGTCGATGAGGCCACGGGCGGCTGGTACGACACGTCCGCGCACATGCTCTGGATTGGCGAGCGCACCCGCCAGCTGGACGGCGGCCACGTGGAGTTCATGCGCGGCATCCAGAACCCCATCGGGCTCAAGTGCGGCCCCACGCTGGAGCCGGACGACCTGATCCGCCTCATCGACACGCTCAACCCCCAGGGCATCCCGGGCAAGCTCACGCTCATCGGCCGCTTCGGTTCGGATCAGGTCGCCGCGCGCCTGCCCCGGCTGATGGCCGCCACCCGCCGCCATGGCAGCCCCGTGGTCTGGTCCATCGACCCGATGCACGGCAACACGCACAAGGCCAGCAACGGCTACAAGACGCGCTCGCTGGAGCGGATCCTCGCGGAGGTGATGGGCTTCCTCCAGGTCGCCGCCGCCGAGGGCGTGCACCCCGGAGGCATCCATCTGGAGATGACCGGCCAGGACGTCACCGAGTGCCTGGGCGGCCCGCTGGACGTGTCCGAGGACGACCTCTCCGACCGCTACCACACGCACTGCGATCCGCGCCTCAACGCGGACCAGTCGCTCCAGCTCGCGTTCCGCGTCGCGGACGGCCTGCACACCACGGTGCTCACCCCTCAAGACCGCGCTGCGTGAATTGCCATGCAGTCTTGACAGCTCAGACTTCGTGCGGCTAAACGTCGCGCCGTTGAAAATGAGAACCATTTTCATAATCGCGATCGAGGCGAAGCGCAGGTGGCGGTCCCAGTTGGGCGCGGCACTGCTGTCTTCTATTTGTTTCGGTGGCCTGGCTTACGCGGGCACGACGCAGGCGGAGGATCCGGCGGCCGCGCCCACGGCATCCGAAGCAGCTCCCGCGGCCGCTCCACCGGAGCCCGTCATCGAGCTGCCGAAGCTGCTCCACACCGTGGAGGCGCCCTACCCTGCAGAGGCGGAGCGCGCGCAGCTGGAGGCGAACGTCCGCCTGCGCCTGCGCGTGGACACGCAAGGCGTGGTGACGCAGGCGGAGGTGATGGAGCCCGTGGGCCACGGCTTCGATGAAGCCGCGCGCACCGCAGCGCTCCTGTTCCGCTTCACGCCCGCGAAGCGCAACGGCGCCCCTGCCCCCGCGCGCGTCACGTACACCTACGTCTTCCAGCTGCCCGGCCGCTCCAAGGCCGTGGCCGCCACGCCCCCGCCC
>NZ_RAWR01000254.1:0-14123 GCF_003986945.1 Corallococcus sp. AB018
GGCGAGCCGCGCCCTTGGCGCCGCGCTTCGCCTTCGATGCGGGCTCCTCGCTGGGGGCGGGAGGCACGGAGGTCTCTTCAGGCGCTTCGGCGGGAGCAGCTTCGGCTTCGGAGGTCTTCCGCTTCGCGGCGCGGCCCGAGCCCCTGCGCGAGGGGGCTTCCTCGGCGGTCGTTGTCTCCGTGGCGGGAGGCGTTCCTTCCACGGGGGTCGCGGGAACGGTGTCGGTGGCGCCCGTCTCCGCCTGGGGCGCGGGCGTGGCGGACTCCGCGGGGGTCTCCGATGGGGAAGGCTCGGGGGCCTCCTGCGGCGCGACGGCGGGAGTTCCTTCAGCCGGGGTCTTCTTCGCGGAGGAGCCCTTGGGCGCCTTCCCCGCGCGCTTCGAAGGAGCCTCGCTGGCGCCTGTCTTCAGCTCGGCCGTCTCCGCACCCGCGGAGGTCGGCTCAGGGGCTTGAGAAGGCTGTTCGGAGGGTGTTGGCGCGGAAGCCTTCGGGCGCTCCTCGGCCGATACGGGCTCCGCGACAACTTCGGAGGACTTCTGTGCCTCGGTCTTCAGGGGCTCCTCGGTCGATGCAGCCTTCGACGCGGCGGCCTTCGAGCCCTTCTTGGTCGGAGTCGGCTCCGCGGCTACCTCGGAGGACTTCGGTGCATCGGCCTTGGGGCTCTCGTCGGTCGATGCAGCAGGCTTCTGGGCTTCCTTCGACGCGGAAGCCTTCGGGCCCTTCTTGGTCGGAGTCGGCTCCGCGGCTACCTCGGATGACTTCGATGCATTGGCCTTGGCGTCTTCCTCGGTCGAGCCCGGCTTCTGCGCGGCGCGTCCGGCGGCCTTTGTTGCGGACGCCTTCGGGCCCTTCCCGGTTGAAGCAGACTCCGCTGCGGGTGTCTGGGCGGCCTTCGACGCCGGAGCCTTGGGGCTCTCCTTGGCCGCGGTGGGCTTCGTGGCGGCTGCCTTTGAAGCCTGCGCGGCGGGCTTCGCAACGGGCGTCTTCGACGGTTGTGCGCCCGGCTTCGCGGCAGGCGCCTGTACGGCGGCCTTTGCTGGGGGCGCCTTCGGAGCCTGTGCGGACTTCGCGGCCGGCGTCTTCAGCGCCTGAGCACCGCCCTTCTTCGCGGCGGAGGTCTTCGGAGCCTGAGCCGAGGACTTCGCGGCAGGCGTCTTCGATGCCTGCGCACCCGACTTCACCACCGAAGCCTTCGGAGCCTGTGCGGCCTTCGAGGCGGAAGCCTTCGGAGCCTGTGCTGCCTTCGCGGTGGGCTTCGCGACAGGCTTTGCCTTGGCCGCCGCGCCCTTCACCGCCTTCGCGACCTGCTTCAGCTTCGAGGCCGCGGTCTTCAGGGACTGCACCACCGGCTTCGCGACCGCGGCCTTCTTCACCGGAGCAGGAGCCTTGCCCCCGGCGGGACGGCCCCCGGGCTTCATGGCTGCCTTGCCAGCGGCACTGCGGGACTTGGACGAATCGGAGGAGGCGGAAGGTCGGGTCGGGCGGCGCTGGGCCATAAAGTCATCCTCGGAGGACCCGAGCGGTTGGCGCCGTCGGCCCTCGTCCCTGATGGCTAGTGCACCCTCAGCCTCGCCGCAAGGCGCACGTGCGGTACGAGCATGCTTCCTGTCGGCCGGCGACCGCTGGAGCGGACGCCGCGCGAGAACAGGGGGCTTCAGCGTCCCAGTGATTCCAGGTGGCGGATGGCCTCGGCGAGGACGCTGCTGAAGTAGCTGTCTGCCTTGCCGGGACCGTCCCGGAGCTGGAGGAGCAGCGGCAGGAGCGAGAGGTCCTCCAGCGCCTGGGCGGCTTCGACGGCCAGGACGATGACCTCGCTGCCCTCCAGTTCGCGGCGCAGCGGCTCCAGGACACGCGGGTCCTTGCGCAGCGCCAGTCCGACCAGGGCCTCGCCGCGAAGCTCCAGGTCGGTCTCCGTGAGCCGGTCGAACAACGCATCCCGAAGCTCCGGCGTGTCCACGTCTTCCGCCTGGCTGCCCAGGCTGAAGGTCGCCCAGTTCCGGACGTCTTCGTCGCTGTCGCGGGAGAGCTCAATCAAGGTCTGGATGGCGACCGGATCCCGGTGGGGCATCATCCCCATGACCACGCCCATCCGGACATTCTCGTCCGGGTGGTTCTTCAGGGGCAGGAGGGCGGGAACCGCTCGGGCATCCCCGAGGTGCCCCAGGGCCGTGGCCATTGAATCCAGGACTGCGGCATCCTGCTCCTTCGCGAGCGCGGACAGGACTTCATCCGCGCACCGGGTGACGAGTTCGGGACCCGGCTTGGGGCTTCCCAGTTGCGCGAGGATGTCCGCGCCACGTCCGCGCTCACGGGAAGAAGGGGAGTGCAGCAACTTCACGGCGGCCTCGAACACCTCGTTGCTGCCAAGCTCCCGCAGCGTGCGGATGGCCTCCCAGGCCGTTTCGTCCTCCTCGTCACCCTGCAACGCGAGGGCAATCAACTCCGGAACAGAACGGTCTTTCATGACGCGCGCCCTCCCAGGCATTCGATGGCGAAGTCGATGGCGCCCTCGAAGGCGTCGTCCATCGGGCGGGCCGCCTCTCGGACCGCGAGGAGCAGCGGCAAGAGCGACGCGTCCTCCAGGTACCTCGCGGCCTCGATGGCCGCGATCTCGACGGGTGGCCTCTCCAGTTCATGACGGAGGTGCACCAGGACGCGAGGGTCCTTCCTCTTGGCCAGCCCGACCAGCGCGTCCGCCCGGATGCCGCTGTCCTCATCCGACACCCGGTCGAGGAACGCGTCCCGCAGCGCCGGGGTGTCCACCTCGTCCTCGTCCTTGAGGGCCAGTCCGGACAGCACCTCCTCGCGCACGGATGTGTCTCCGTCCCGGGAGAGCTCCATCAAGGTCTGGAGGGCCACGGAGTCGTTGTGATGCGGCATCAGACCCCGGGCGACTCCCTCCCGGACCCGGGCATCCGGGTGGTCCTTCAAGGCGCGCAGCGCGGGCAAGGCCCGGGCGTCCTCGAGGTAGCCCAGGGTATAGCCCATTGCCTTGAGGACGGATGGAGCCTGCTCCGTGGGCAGCGCGGCGAGGAGGGCCTCCGCGCATCGTGCCCTGCGCTCACGGTGCTCCTTCGCGTCGTGCCCCGCCGCCTGGGCGAACAGCACCGCGCCCCGTGCGCGTTCCCTCGAAGAAGGGGAGCGCAGCAACTGCTCGGCGGCGGCGAACAGTTCCTCCCGGTCGCGCTTTCGCAGCGCATCCAGCGCGGCCCAGGTCCAATCCCCCTTCACATCGAGGAGCGCGATGGCCACCAGCTCCAGCGTGCAGAGGGCGTCGTAATGAGCGGGAATGGCCATGGGGAAAGGATAGCCCCAGGAACACCCCCCTCGGGCTCCCCATCCCCTACGCGGAGCGCCGCTGCCGTGCGCTCGCGTCCAGCGGAAGGGTGATGGTGAAGCAGGTCCCCTCCTCGGCGCCGCTCGTCACCGTGGCCTTGCCCCCATGCGCTTCGGCCAGGCCTCGCACCAGGGGCAGCCCCAGGCCCCAGCCCTTCTCCGTGCTCTCCGTGGCGGACCGCGTGCGGTGGAACGGCTCGAAGATGGTCTGCAGGTCCTCCGCGGCGATGGGCGTGCCCTGGTTGCGCACCTGGAGCCTCACCTGGGTTTCATCCCGGTCGAGCCGGATCTCAATCGGGGTGCCCGGCGCGCCGTACTTCGCCGCGTTGGAGGCCAGGTTCTCCACGATGCGGCGCAGCCCGAGCGGATCCGCCCGCATCATGAACTCACCTTCCACCTTCAGCTCGAAGCGCCCCGGGTAGAGCGCCGAGAGCTCATCCAGCGTCTGGGCCGCGACCGCGTGCAGGTCGCACTCCCGCACCTCCAGCGCCACGAGCTTGCCGGCCTGGATGCGGCTGGCGTCCAGGAGGTTCTGGATCATCCGCTCCGCGCGGTCCAGGCTCGCCGTCACGCGGCCCACGGAGGTCTGGACGCCCGGCAGGTCCGCATGACGCCTGCCCATCAGCTGCACGCTCAGCTTCGACGCCGTCAGGGGCGTGCGCAGGTCGTGCGTGAGCGCCGCGACGAACGTGTCCCGCATCCGCTGTTCGGCCTTCAGCTTGCGGATCTGATCGCGGAGGTTGATCTCCGTCATGATGGAGGCCGTCAGCTCCTTCATCACCAGGTGGTCCTGCTCGGTCCACTCGCGCACCGTGGGCTGGATGCAGCAGAAGGTCCCCAGCACGTGCCCGTCCGGGTTGATCAACGGCAGCACGATGAGGGCGACGATGCCCCAGGGCCCGGTGGACGGATGGAACTTCAGGAACGGATCCGCGGGCGCGTTCGAGGAGATGATGGGCTCCCCCTCGAGCGTGTAACGGCACAGCGACGCGTCGATGGGCAGCGTCCGTGTCTCCCGGAAGGGCGAGGGCAGGCCGAAGTCAGCCTTGAAGAACTGCCGGTTCGAGTCCACCAGCGACATGATGGTCAGCGGGACGTTGAGCAGCTGCGCCGCCAGGCGGGCGAGGCGGTCAAAGGCCTCCTCCTGAGGCGTGTCCATCAGCCCGGTGTCCCGGATGGCCTGCAGACGGTTCGGATCCGCGAGGCGACGGTTGCACCGCTGGGTCCGCGCGAGAGAGGCCTCGTCCAACTCACCTAGAAACTTCATGGGGACGGACTCTAGGCCCTGGGTCCAGTGGCCGGTCACCCGGATCCAAGGGGCCAGCTCCTCCGTTCGCTGACCAACCATCCAGGAGCGCTCAGGAAAATCCTTCAGGGCTCTTGACCCGCTTTCCCGGGGTCCGCCCTCCCTGTCTCCCGGACCCTTTTCCGGGAGGCTTTCCCCCAATGCATCCCCCTCGTTCGTCGTCCCGCGCGGCCCTCGCCGTGCTCCTGCTGCTTCTGCCCACCCTGGCCCTGGCCGCGGACCGGGGCGCCTGGGCTCCAGGCGTCGCGTATGCCGTGGGTGACATCGCGTCCTATGGAGGGAAGGGCTACGACTGCCGTCAGTCCCACACGTCCCTGGTGGGCTGGGAACCGCCCAACGTGCTCGCCCTGTGGCTGGAGCGCACCGGCAATCCTCCCGCGGACACGCAGGCCCCCACCGCGCCCTCCGGCGTCGGTTCACCCTCCAAGACGTATGACAGCGTGTCGCTGACCTGGAGCGCGTCCACCGACAACGTGGGCGTCACCGGCTACGAGGTCTTCGTCAACAACGGAGCCTCCGCCTCGGCCACCTCCACCACGACGAGCGCCACCGTCACCGGGCTCGCCGCCAACACCACCTATACGTTCACCGTGAAGGCGCGCGACGCGGCGGGCAACCGTTCCGCGGCGAGCGCCGCGTTCAGCACCACCACGCCCACGCGCCCCGCGCCGGACACGCAGGCCCCCACGGCGCCCGGCTCCCTGCGCTCCACCGGCGTGACGGCCTCCAGCGTGTCCCTGGGGTTCAACGCGTCCAGCGACAACGTGGGCGTCACCGGCTACGAAATCTTCGTCAACGGCGGCACCAGCGCGGCGGCCACCAGCACCACGCTGAACGCAACCGTGACGGGGCTCGCCGCCAACACGACCTATACGTTCACCGCGAAGGCGCGCGACGCGGCCGGCAACCGCTCCGCCGCGAGCAACAGCGTCGCCGTGACGACGGGCAACACGACGCCCGCGGGCAGCAAGGTGCTGGTCGGCTACTGGCACAACTTCGACAACGGCTCCACCAACATCCGGCTGCGCGACGTGTCCTCCAAGTTCAACGTCATCCAGGTGGCCTTCGCGGAGCCGGTGACGGGCGCGCCCTCCGGCACCATGGGCTTCACCCCGTACAACGCCACCGTGGCCGAGTTCAAAGCGGACATCGCCACGCTCAAGGCGCAGGGCCGCAAGGTGCTCATCTCCCTGGGCGGTGCGAACGGCACCGTCCACCTGGACAACGCGGCGGCGCGGCAGGCCTTCGTCACCAGCATGCAGGGGCTCGTCAACACGTATGGCTTTGACGGCCTGGACCTGGACCTGGAGGGCGCGTCGTTGTCCCTCAATGGCGGGGACACCGACTTCCGCAACCCCACCACGCCGCGCATCCAGAACCTCATCGCCGGCACGCGCCAGCTGCTCAACGACAACGGGGCGGGCTTCCTGCTCACCATGGCGCCGGAGACGGCCTACGTGCAGGGCGGCTACGCGGCCTACGGCGGCCCGTGGGGCGCGTACCTCCCCGTCATCCACGCGCTGCGCGACCGGCTGACGTACCTGCACGTGCAGCACTACAACACCGGCACGGTGATGGGGTTGGACGGTCGCGCCTACGCGCAGAGCACGCCGGACTTCCACGTGGCCATGGCGGAGATGCTGCTCCAGGGCTTCCCCGTGGGCGGCAACGCGAGCGCCGTCTTCCCCGCGCTCCGGCCGGAGCAGGTCGTCATCGGTCTGCCGTCCTCGCCGCAGGCCGCGGGCGGCGGCTACACCACGCCCGCCAACGTGCAGAAGGCGCTGGACTACCTGATGAAGGGACAGTCCTTCGGCGGCACCTATGTGCTGCGCCAGTCCGGCGGCTACCCGGGCTTCAAGGGGCTGATGACCTGGTCCATCAACTGGGACAAGTTCACCAACTTCGAGTTCTCCAACAGCCACCGCGCCTACCTGGACACCTACCGGTAGGCCGGGTGGGGCCCCGCGTCCACCGGCACGCCGCCGGTGGACGCGGAAGGGCGCGGCTAGAGACAGAAGTTCATGAACACGCCGACACTCTTGTGGGTTCCCTGGGACGTGATGAGGTCCGGCCGTCCGTCCGCATCGAGGTCCGCGCTCGTCACCGCCACGACACTGCCTCTCGTGGTGTAGCGCACGACCGGCCCAAGGGTATCCGTCCCCGTCCCTGGAAAGACGCTGAACATGTAGTCCGAGCCCAGGTTGGCGGGGTTGTAGACGACGACGAGGTCTGGCTTCCCGTCCCTGTCGAAGTCCGCGGCCACGAGCCCATACGGGGTGCTTGCGGTGGGGCGCGTGGTCAGGGTGGACAGCCCCCACGTCGGCGCTATCGACAGCACCGTGACGGTGTTGCCCGTGCTGTCGGCGACCGCGGCATCCATCCGCCCGTCGCCGTTGAAGTCCGCGAGCGCGATGGACCGGGGACGGGAGCCGATAGAGAGAGACTGCTTCCGGGTGAAGAAGCCGGTTCCGTTGTTCCGTACGGTTTCGACGTACCCGGTGTAGCCCACCACCACCAGGTCCCGCCTTCCATCGCCATCCACGTCCGTGCTGGCGAGCGCGATGGGGACTTCGGTGACCCGCGAGTCCTGGCGGGCGGCGAAGCCTCCGGTGCCATCGCCCGTCAGCAGGCTCACCGTATGGTCACTGCTGTTCGCGGTGACCAGGTCCACCTTGCCATCCCCGGTGAAGTCCTCCGCGAGGAGCGCGTTGGGCGCCAACCCCGTCGCGAATTCCCTCCTCGGTCCGAAGCCTCCCGCGCCATCTCCCATCCACACGCTGACGTTGCCATTCAAGGTGGGGGCGGGCGTGCCGCTGGGGTTCGCCGTGACGAGATCCGGCCAGCCATTCCCGTCCAGGTCCACGATGACGACCGCGCTCGCGTTCGAAGGCGTCACGAGGGTGCGCAGGGCACCGAACCGCCCGTTGCCCTCCCCCAGGCTCACGTTGACTCGTTGATTGGAGGCGGCGACCGCGAGGTCCAGCTTGCCGTCACCATTGAGGTCCCCGGTGGCCGCCCAGGTGGGAATGGCCGGGGTGGCCACCTCCATCCTCGTCCGGACTCCACCCCGGCCGTCACCCTTCAAGAAGTGGATGGGGTTGCCCGCCATCAGCAGGTCCTGGCTGCCATCACTGTCCAGGTCGCCCACCACCACGCGCCCCGAGCTCGACACGACGAAGTCCTGCCGGCCGTTGAAGCCGCCCGCGCCATCTCCTCGAAGCAGTGCGAGGTTCAAGGTGTCGTGGTTCACCACTGCGTCCAGGTGGTCATCCCCGTCCATGTCCACGAAGGTCAGGGACGTGGGCGTGTTGGCCACCGGGATGTCCGCGAAGGCCCCGAACTGCCCGGTGCCGTCACCCAGGGCCACCGCGAAGGAGGACGCTCCGGTGTTCGCGTACGCGAGGTCGAGCTTGCCATCGCCGTTGAGGTCCACGCTGTTCGCGGCACTGGGGTACAGCCCCGTGTGGAAGGTCTGGCCGGTCTGGAAGCCGCCGGTCGCATCCGCGAGCAACACCGTGGCATTGAAGTTGTTGTGCGTGAGGAAGAGGTCCGCCAGGCCGTCCCCGTTGAAGTCACCCGCCGCGACCGAGCGGATGTCGTCTGGGAAGGGGACGTCGTGCCGGGGCGCGAAGTCCCCCCGCCCGTCGCCGTGGAACAGGCGGAGCATCCTGCTGCCCCAGTCGGCCATGACGAGGTCCTGCTTTCCGTCTCCCTCCAGGTCCGTCACGACCAGCGAACCCGTCGTGGTGCCGCTGGCGAGGTCCCGCTTCGCCGTGAAGCGGCCTGTTCCATCTCCGAACACGACGGTGGCCTGGGCGCTGCCGGAAGCGGCGTACAGGAACACGAGGTCGGCGTGCCCGTCCTGGTTGAAGTCCGCCACCTGGGCTTCCCTGCCGTTGGGGACCGTCGTGAAGATGTGATGGCGCGCAAGCCCGCCGGCGCCATCCCCCAACAGCACCCCTACGCCAAAGGCGTCCGTGTACCCCACGTCGGGAAGGCCATCCTCGTTGAAGTCCGCGATGACCACCGACGACGCCTGGTCCGACAACCTGGGCCCGGCGCCCAGCCCCAGGCCGCAGGGCGTGTTCGCGTCACAGGCCTCCGACAGCGGACCGTCTCCCAGCGCGTTGGAGGCTTGCACCGTGAAGGCATGGTGCATCCCGCCCCCCAGACCGAGGACGGTGGCGGAGGTGGCGCCGGCGGCCACGGTGGCGGTGCGTCCACTGGGGCTCGCGCGCACGACATAGCGGGTGAGGGGGATGCCTCCGTTGGAGGCGGGGGGCGTCCAGTCGACGCGGACGCGGCCGTTACCGAGCGCGGTGGCGAGAGGCGCCTGGGGAGCTCCGGGCACGTCGTGCGTCGTGACCGCCGCGGAAGGCTCGGAGTCCGCGCTCGTGCCCACGGCGTTCAACGCGGCGACCGTCACGGTGAACGTGGTTCCCCTCGGCAGGCCTGTCAGTGTGGTGACCGTGTCCGGTCCCACGGTGACGGCCGTGCCCGGGACGCCCGCCGCGTGCGGCGTCACCCGGTAGGCCGTCACGGGCGAGCCCCCGGTGGAGGCAGGCGCGGTCCAGGTGAGCGTGAGCTGGCCCATGCCCGCGACAGCCACGACGTCCGTTGGCGCGGCCGGAGGACGGGCCGGCGTCACCGTCCCTGTCGCCTCGGGGCCGGTGCCCACCGCGTTGAGCGCGACGACGTGCAGCGTGTACGCCGCGCCGTTAGCCAGGTCTGTGAAGCGCGTCTGGGTTTGGGCGGCGGGCAGCGTTCGCGTCACGTCGCCCGGCTGGAGCGTCACGGTGTAGCCGGTGAGGGCGTGGCCTCCGTCGGACGCCGGGGCGCTCCAGGACACGGCGGCCGCGCCGTCCTCCGCCTGGAAGGAGACGTCCAGCGGGACTCCGGGCACGTCCGGCGTGGTGATGGCATTGGAGGTCGCGGACGCGGGCCCTTCGCCCACGGCGTTCCAGGCCCGCACGGTGAAGGTGTAGGGCGTGCCGTTGGCCAGGCCGGTGACGTGGGCCTGCTCCCCCGTGATGTCGACGGTCGCGCCCTCCACGGCGGGCTGGACGTCCACGGCGTAGCGGGTGACGGGGCTGCCGTTGGCTTCAGGGGCGGTCCAGGTCAGCGTCGCGCCGCGAACCTCCGCCGTTGCCACCACGCCCGTGGGCGCGCTTGGCCTGCCCGCGGGCGTCACCGGCTCGGAGGGCTGGGACGGCGTGGAAGGGCCCACTGCGTTCACCGCTACCACTGTGAACGTGTACTCCGTTCCGTTGGTGAGGCCCGCCACCTGGACCTCGAGCACGTCCGGCGCGACCGTCTCCGAAGCCCCGCCCGGCGAGGCCGTGACGATGTAGCCCGTGAGCGGACTTCCGTGGTCCTGGGCCGCTGTCCAGAACACCCGGGCGGCGCTGTCCCCGCTCACCGCGACCACTGCCTCCGGCGGCGAAGGGACCTCCGCGAGCATTCCTCCATCCACGACGCCGGCATCGTCGGAGGTGCCGGCATCATCGGCCGAGCCCGCGTCCAGGACGCCGGCGTCGCGGACTGGCGGCTCGGGCGGTAGTGGCGAGACGCCTGGGTCGCCGCACCCCACGGCGGCCGCAAGCAAGACGAGGATGAATCCGACGGATCCACGCAGCGACATTCCCACTCCCCCTTCGGGACTGGGGAGCGTTCTACCAGTCCGTGCTCCACGCCTTCAATGCGTGCCCGGAGACGAGGAGGCACTGCGCGAGTCTGTCATTGTCACCGCATGTCGTCGAAATCCACCGGGCAGGTCTGGGATGGCTACAGCGCCGTGGCCGGCCCGGGCGTCAACGCGCCGCTGAAGAGGACCCGGCCCGTTCGCCTCGGTGCCGTTCGTCCGCCACACCTCGGAGTTGGCGCCGTCCAGCAAGACGAACAGCCCCCGCGCTCCCGAGGAGCCCACGTCGAGGATGCTGGTGAGGCCCGCGTCCAGCCGCTTCACGGAGGTGGTTCCCCCCGCCGTCCCGTCGGGGCGCCATGCCTTGGCCTCCACCCGCCAGCATCAGCCCCAGGCCCACCAGGGCGCCCCGATTCCTGACACGCATGCTTGCTCCTTCCGGCTCGGAGCGGCCGGAACGGTGGGGTGCAAGGCATTGCCTTCCAACGAGCACCGCAAGGAGGTGGGCGTGTTCCCCGAGGCCTCCCGGCCCTCTGCTCGCGTGCTAGCGTCGTCGCGGTGTCGACACGGGATGACAGGCCGGAGGGGCGGGAGACGCCGTCTTCCGACAGGACCCGGACCCTTCCCGAGAAGCCCGGGGGCAAGGTCCGCTTGAAGCTGTGGGTGTTGTCCGGGCCCGCGGCCGGCCGGAGCCACCCGCTGCGGGTGGGGGAGTACCGGCTGGGCAAGAGCGCGGACTGCGACATCGTGCTCGAGGATGGCACCGTGTCCCGCTACCACCTGAAGCTGGAGGTGCGGGAGGATCGCGTCGTCGCCACGGACCTGGGCTCGTACAACGGCTCCTTCTGCCAGGGCCTGCGCTTCAGCGAGCTGGAGGTCCAACCCGGCGCCGTCCTCCGGCTGGGGGAGACGCAGCTCAAGGTGATGCCCGAGGACACCCGTGAGCGCTCGCTGCTGCTGTCGCCGCGCGACCGCTTCGGCGCCCTGGTGGGCCAGAGCCGCCGGATGCGCGAGGTCTTCACCTTCCTGGAGCGCATGGCGCCGGGCGACTCGGACGTGCTCATCCAGGGTGAGACGGGCACCGGCAAGGAGCTGTGCGCCGAGGGGCTGCACAATGAAAGCCCGCGCGCGAAGAAGCCCTTCGTGGTGGTGGACCTCGCGGGCATCGCGCCGTCGCTCATCGAGTCCGAGCTGTTCGGCCACGTGAAGGGGGCCTTCACCGGGGCCCAGGCGGACCGGGCCGGAGCCTTCGAGCGCGCCCACGGGGGCACCGTCTTCCTGGACGAGGTGGGCGAGCTGCCCCTGGAGATGCAGCCGCGACTCCTGCGCGTGCTGGAGCGCCGGCAGGTGAAGCGGGTGGGGGCCAACGACTACCGGGCGCTGGACGTGCGCGTGGTGGCCGCCACGCACGTGGACCTGGAGGCCGCGGTGAGGGCGGAGAAGTTCCGCCGGGACCTCTTCCACCGGCTGGCCGTGCTGCGCGTCGCGCTGCCGCCGCTGCGCGAGCGTCCGGAGGACATCCCCATGCTCATCGACACCGTGCTGGAGCGCCTGGGCAAGCCGCCCAGCACCCTGTCGGACCAGACGCGCGCCCTGCTCCTCCAGTACCCCTGGCCGGGCAACGTGCGCGAGCTGCGCAACGTGGTGGACCGCGTGGTGAACCTGGGCGAGGAGTCCCTGCCGGACATCGACCCGGGCGTCCCCGGCCGTGCCTCCCTCCGCGCGGGCGAGCTGAACCTGGCCCGGCCCTTCAAGGAAGCCAAGGAGCAGCTCGTGGAGGGCTTCGAGCGCGACTACCTCATGAGCCTCCTCAAGCGCTGCGAGGGCCGCTTCAACCGCGCCGCCCGGGAGGCCGGCATCGACCGGGTGTACCTGCGCAAGCTGATGCGCAAGCACGGTCTGGAGCTCAGCGACGGCAAGCCCGGGGCGGACGAAGACGACGCCGGGTGACTCCTGTCACCCACTGGGACCGCCACCGGGTGACTCGAGTCACCCACTTGCGAACCCCTCTGCGTGGCTGCTCCCGCGGGAGGCCCACTGGCATCACTCCTGCTTAGGGAACGCGTACCGGCCATTCACGGCCCCCACGACCCCGAGCACGTCATGATCTCCTCCGTCTCTTCGCGTTCCAACCCGTCCTCGTTCCTCACGTCCCTGCTGAAGCCGGCCACGCGGGCGCAGCCGGTGCAGCCCTCCCAGGACACGTCCGCGGCGGCCCTGCGCAACAAGCTGTTCCACACGGACAGCTTCGAGTCCTCGGCGCGGACTCGGTCGCTGCCTCCCACGCCGACGACGCGGCCCGCGGGCGCGGGCTCGGATCCGGTCAGCGCGGACGCGCTCGTGCCGGCCAGCTCGCATGACGCTTCCAAGGACTACCAGGCGCTCTCGTACTCGGAGGACAAGCAATACAACGGGCAGCCGCTGAGCTTCTGGAAGAAGAACGTCTGGGACACCGCCATCAAGTCGGGCGCCGCCCCCGAGGAGGCCGCGCTGCTCGTCGCGCAGGTGATGCAGGAGGGCGGCACGGACTTCAACAAGAGCGGCGCCGCGACGAACTACGGCCCCTTCAACCTGAACAAGGACCTGCTGGAGACCTACGGCAAGCACCTGCCTCAGGACCTCCAGCAGCTCAACGGCAGCAGCCCGGAAGCCATCGAGCTCAATGTGACGAACGCGCTGGACGCGATGCGCGCGGTGGGGGCCAACAACTACCTGCACCACGTGCGCGGCGGCCGCACCAACTTCGAGCACCCCGAGCAGCGCATCAGCGACAACCCGAACGTGAAGGGCGATGACGCGTTCGCCTTCGAGCGCAGCCTGTCCAACAACGCGCGCCTCTTCCTGGAGTCCGTCCAGGCGAACCCCTCCACGCTGAACGACAACCAGCGCTTCGCCTCCGACATCCCGAACATCTGAGGAAGCGGGCGCAGCGTGAAGAACGGGGCTCCGCGTGCGATGCACGCGGGGCCTTTTCGTGTCCCCGCGCCGCGCGAACTACGAACCGGACTCGCGCGAGCCGAAGGAGCTGTTCTTGGATCCGATGCCGGAGGAGTCCCCCAGCGTGGCGGAGTGATTCGCGTTCGCGGCGGCGAGCGCGCCCGCGTCACCGCCTTGGGGATTGACGATGAGCATCCCGCCGCCGTTGAACGAATCCCAGCCGGAGTTCATCGCCTGGGTGAGGTGCTGGAGGTCCACGTCGTAGCTGGAGCCGGAGGCCGGATCCTGGATGCGGTACTGGCCCTGGGCATTCTTTCCGTCGATCTCCACCCAGTGCGCGCTGCCGGCGGACGTGTCACCGGAGGCGCCGGGCTGGATGCGGTTGGAGTCCACCAGGGCCACTGCCTTCTTGCCCGAGTCGAGCGCGGCGTTCAGCGCGTCGCGGTCGAACTGGGATGCGCCGCGCGTCACCTCGAAGCCCTGGCCCGCGAGCATCTGGCCCATCTGGTCCGGCGTCGTGCCCTTGCTGTCGGAGTAGCGCGACTCCAGTGACTGGACGAGCTGGGCGTCCGTCTGCCCCTGGCCGCCGCCATTGGCGCGCACCAGCATCGCGGCGGCCGTCGCACCGCAATTGGTGGCGTCTGTCTGCCGGAGGACCGGCGTCTGCTGGGCCCAGCCCTTCGCGCCCGTGAGGGAGGGCGCCGGCTCCATCCGCGACAGCTCCATGGGACGCGCGCCCAGCGGCTGTCCGGCCCCCGCGGACTGGGCGGCCCATTGTCCCGCCACCTCCGGTGACTCCTCGAAGCGGTCCTGCGGGAACCCGGTGACCTGCTCTGTCTCGAGGACCGGCTCGGGGGCCAGGTGGCCCTGGACCGGAGCATTGCCTTGCGGCGCGGCTGTCTGC
>NZ_RAWR01000255.1:0-14025 GCF_003986945.1 Corallococcus sp. AB018
GACCGTGGCGGGGGCAGGGGCCGTCGGTTCGGCGGGGGGGCTGGCGAGCGTGAGCCAGGCGGCGAGCAGGGAGGCTGCGGACATCAGGGAGGACACTCCGTCGGGCGTTGGCGCGGGGGACTCTACTCCGAAGCGGACGCGAGCAAGACGGCCGGTCCCCCGCTTGCCTGGCGTCGTAGGAGGTGCCGGGCGGCAGGGTGGCCCGGGGCGGGCGTCATCCCCACGTTGAGGCATGAATGGCCGTCCGGGCACTGGACGCTCCGGGCGCAAGAAAGGTGGAAGGCACGATGGCTTACGGAAAGGCTGAGGATCCCGCGCGCTCCATCACCCCGCATCTGGATGGGGTGGAGTACCCGGCGACGCGCGAGGAACTCGTCGAGGCTGCCGCGGACAGCGAGGCCCCGGTCGACATCATCAACATCCTCAAGTCCCTGCCGCAGGAGGAGTACATGTTGCGCGACCACGTGCTGCGCGACCTGGCGGAGGCCGAGCGCCGCTTCGCGATGAACGGCCTCAAGGATGACGATGGCGTGGACCGCGACCGGCGCAACATCGGGCGCGACCGCATCGAGGGTGCCTCCGAGGGCGAGACGCGCCACCCCTAGTGTCGCCCACGCGCTGACACTCCACACAAGGACGTTGCAAGACGCTCGCGGGCGCCCTGGCTTTCTGCCAGCGTTCGCGAGCGCATGCGTACGGGCCTCTTGTGGAGCTGTCTGCTGCTGTCGCTGGCTGCCGGGTGCACGTCCCGGTATCCGCCGCTCAACCCCGCGCCGGGGCTGCCGCCGCCGGTGCGTCTGGACTTCAAGCCGCCCGTGGATCGCCTCCTCACCGAATCCGTGCGCGCCACCCGCACCCTCCAGCGCGAGGGTCAGCGGGAAGTGCGCGACGAGGCGGCCTTCACCACCGAGACGCGCTTCACCCCCTCCGACGGCGGCTGGCGCGTGGCCCAATCCATGCGCACCCCGCGACAGGTGCATGACGGGCACGACGTGCCGTCCGTGTCCGGCGCCGTGCTGGAGCGCTTCACGCTGCGCATGCAGCTGGCGGCGGACGGCACCTTCGTGAAGCTGGTGGGCCCGGAGGCCGCGCAGGAGGCGCTGCGGCAGGTGGCGCCCGAAGGCACCGGCGTGCCGGAGGTGGAGCGCTTCTTCAACCCGGAGGCGCTGGAGATCCGCACGCGCCGCGAGTGGGAGGCGAAGTACGCGGGGCTGCTCCAGCGCAACCTGGTGGAGGGGCAGCGCACCTGGGCGGTGGACTCCGTGGACGTGAACGGCGAGGAGCGCGCCTTCCTGCTGGAGCGCACGGTGGAGGGCACGCGGCTCACGACGTTCGGCGACGCGGTGGTGCTGACGCTGAAGTGCCTGGACGCGCTGCCTCCCAACGCCCCGGCGGAGCTGAAGGCCGCGTGGGCGGAGGCCGGTTCGCCCGAGCTTTCGAAGGGCGTGACGTGTGAAGGCGAGCAGGTGGTGACGTGGGCCCGGTTCATCCCGGTGCGCCGCCTGCTGAAGGTGAAGGCGGTGGGGGCGGGCGGCACGTTGACGCTCACCACCGAGTCCCAGGCGGAACAGCTCCAGGAGGAAGGGCCATGAGCCACGACGAGTACCTCATCGAGGATGACGCGGGTGTGAAGCGCGTGGTGCAGGAATCCATGCGCGTGGCGGTGCTGGGCATCAAGACGGAGGACCACTCCGCCCAGCCCGCGTACTACGTGCCGGAGTACCTGGCGAAGGCGGGCGTGGACGTGGTGCCGGTGCCCGTCTACTACCCGGACGCGAAGGTCATCCTGGGCAAGCCGGTGTACCGGAGGCTGGTGGACATCCCGGGCGACATCGACCTGGTGGACGTGTTCCGCAGGCCCGGCGACATCGACCAGCACGTGGACGACATCATCGCGAAGAAGCCCAAGGCGGTGTGGTTCCAGTCCGGCATCCGCAACGACGCCGCGGCGAAGAAGCTGGCCGCCGCTGGCATCCGCGTGGTGCAGGACCGCTGCCTGATGGTGGACCACCGCCGCTACAGCGGGCGCTGACGGCTGGAGAAGACAACGGCCCCCCGCACCCCGAAGGGCACGGAGGGCCGCGTGGCCGCACGTGGAGGTCGGCGGCCTTTGTCAGCTCTAGAAGTTGCCGGAGATGACCTTGGGCAGGGCCTTCTGCAGGTCCGGCAGCGGGCCAATCTTCCGGGTGTCGTTGGCCTGCGCCGTGCCGTTGTTGACGAACAGTCCGCGCATCTGTGCGGACGTCAGCAGCCGGCCGTTGGCCTTCGCCACGCCCTGCGCGCTGACGGCGGCGCCCACGACGATGGGCGACGCGCTGGAGGTCCCGCTGAAGGTGGACGTGTAGTACTGGTCCTCGCCGTAGGCGCTGCCGAAGCGGTCGCCGTAGCCGGTGGTGACGACCTGCTCACCCCAGGCGTGCACGTTCACGCGCTGGCCGAAGTTGGTCCAGCACATGGGCACGCGCGTGGTGGCGGTGCTGGCGCCCACCAGGATGGCGCCCGAGTCACGCGTGGCCGGGTTGAACCGGCCGCCGTAGGCCGCCGCGTCCAGGTTCGCGCTGCCGTTGCCCGCCGCCTCCACCACGACGACGCCGTTGGCGGTGGCGGTGCGGATGGCGTCGTAGTTGTCCTGCCAGTACTCCATCGCGATGTAGTTGCACTGGGACGTGTTGCACGTGCAGGCCGTGCCGTCCGCGGGGCCGCCCGCGTGCAGCTCGATCAGGATGACGCCGCCCCTGCCCACCGCCGCCGCCGCGTTGGTGATGGCGCTCGCGCTGCTCTGCGCGCCAATGGCCTCCACGCCCGGCGACGCCGCGCTGGCGATGCCCGTCACACCGTAGCCGTTGTTCGCGCCGACGATTTCACCCAGCACCGCGGTGCCGTGGTTGCGCCAGCCCAGGTCGTTGTACTGCGTGCCGCCAATGCGGAAGAACGCGGGGAAGTCCTCGTGGGAGGTGCGCCAGCCACCCTCGATGTCCACGATCTTCACGTTGGCGCCCCGGCCGCCCGTCTGCGTCCACGCGTAGGTCGCGTTGATGCCGGAGGGCGCCGCGTTGAGATAGCCCTGGTTGGCCTGGTACAGCGGCGTGGTGGGCGGCAGGTCCGCCGCGGACAGCAGCGAGCGCAGCCCCGCCTCCATGGCGAAGTTCACCATCGCCGGCTCCGGGGGCGGCGCCGCATAGGCCGTCTCCACGCTGCCCACGCGGTTGAGCGCCGCCACCAGGTCCGCCACGGTGTCCGCGGTGGTGCCGGGCAGCAGCGGTACTTCGAAGTACAGGTTCAGGTCCGCCAGTTGCTCGCCGCTCGACTTCTCACCGGACAGCTTGCTCGCGTCCAGCGCGGCCTCTTCCGCCTGGAACACCCGCTCCAGCACACCGATGCGCGGCGCGCGCTCCAGCAGCGCCACCACCTCCGCCAGGTCCGCGTCCACGCGCGCGGAGTCCAGGCGCAGGCCGGACAGCAGCTCACGCTCGCCCGCGCTGCGCTCGGAGGACAGGGCGCGCAGCGCGTTGTCGCGCAGACGCACGTGGCTGCCCTCGTGGAACTTCACCACCAGCCGCTCCACGAACGTGCCCGCGGGCAGCTCCCGCCCCGTGGGCTTCGCCATGAGCGCGCGCGGCGCCAGCGAGGGGGCGGCGACAGCAGCGGGGGCCAACGCCAGCAGGGACACAGCCATGACCGCGCCGCGCAGGGGGCGCTGGGACAGCGTCGACTTCAGCATGGACTTCCTCCGGGATGGACAGCATCCCCACCATGCCACGCCGGTCTGTCATTCAAATCAGGCTATTCTGTTATTTCTATCCTGGTGGTTTATTCGGCCCTCATTGAACCGGGCGGGCGTGCGGAGGTGTTCAGGTGGTTCCCTCGAACGGAACTGGGGGCCGGGCCAGGGCGCGCTCCGCGGACAGCCGGGCCTGATCCAGGGCGTCGAAGCCGCGCTCCAGCGTGGCGGGTGTCACCGGCGGCAGGTTGGAGACGACGACATAGACGGGCACGTTGCGCGTCTGGAGGACGGTGAGCTGGAGGCGGAAGTGGTCTCGCCGGAGCGCGGCGGAGCCGGCTGCCAGGCCCTGCGGATAGGCCATGGGCCCGCCCACCACCTTGCCCGTCCGGCTGGGCAGGAAGTGCACGAGGATGGCGTCCAGGTCCTTGCCGATGCTGCTCTCCTGGAGCGACAGCGCGGGCGCCTTGTCCACGAGCCCGCCGTCCCAGAACAGCTGGCCGTCCAGCGGCACCGCGCGGAAGAGGCCCGGGTACGCGCAGGTGGCGTGGACGCGCGGGGCCAGCTCCCCGGTGGTGAACACCTGGTGCGAGCCGTGGGTGAGGTTGGCCGCGGTGAGCAGCAGCGGGTGCGGCAGGTCCTCGAAGGTGGACACCGGCAGCGTGTCCTCCAGCAGGCGCCGGAAGCGCTCGCCCTTGAGCAGGCCCGTGAAGCCGTGCCCCCGGGACGCCACGTTCAGCACCGCGCCAATGGGGTCCGGGTCCCAGAAGTTGGCCCGCGTCTGGCGCAGCACCAGCTCCTCCAGCGCCGTCATGGGCATGCCCGCCGCCGCGTACGCCGCCACCATCCCGCCCGAGGACGTGCCCGCGTAGGCGTGCGGCTTCAGTCCGGAGGCGTGCAGCCCCTTCAGGAAGCCCGCGTGGCCATAGAAGCCGAAGTAGCCCGCGGAGAGGACCAGCCCGAACCGCTTGCCTTCGAGCAGGGAGTGCAGCGTGGAAGAGGGAGCCATTCCGGATTTTTACGGGATGGGTGTGCCTCAAGGCAACGCAATGCGTTGGCGGGGCCATTGTGGTTGGGGGCCTGAATCGATATATGTTGATGGCTCGATATGGACGTCCTCTCTCAATCCTTCCGTGTCCTGGGGGACACGACGCGGCTGCGCATCCTGCGGTTGGTGGCGCAGGCGCCGCTGAACGTGACGGAGCTCGTGTCGCTGGTGGGGGTGGCCCAGTCCTCGGTGTCGCACCACCTGTCGAAGCTGAAGGGGCTGGGGCTCATCCGCGAGGAGCGGCAGGCGGGCTTCACCTACTACTCGCTGGCGCTGGAGTCGGATGACTCGCGCTGGCCGCTCGTCCGGCTGGCGCGCGAGGCGGAGGACGCGGCGGGAGATTCCGCGCGGCTCAACGACCTGCTGCGCGCGCGGGAGGACCGGCAGGCGCTCAACGAGCGGCTGTTGGAGCCCGGCCAGTCGTGGTTCCTCTGGGCGGGGGCGCTGGCGTCGCTGTTGCCGCCGCTGGACGTGGCGGACTTCGGCTGTGGCACGGGCGTGTTCAGCCGGGCCATGGCGCGGTGGGCGCGGCACGTGTGGGCCATCGACCAGAGTGAGGACGCGCTGTCCCAGGCTCGAACTCTGGCCCTCCGTGACGAACTGAAGAACATCACGTTCCTGCGCGAGGACCTGCACCGGCTGTCCCTGGCCGGTGGGCGCATGGACCTGGTGGTGATTTCGCAGAGCCTGCACCACGTGGAGTCGCCCGCGGCGGTGGTGGCGGAGGCCGCGCGGCTGCTCAAGCCGGGCGGCCGGCTGGTGGTGCTGGAGCTGATGCCGCACGAAGAGAAGTGGGTGCTGGAGCGGTTGGGTCACCGGCACCTGGGCTTTTCGCCCGAAGTCCTGGAAGCGGCCCTTCGCGAGGCCGGCTTCACGTCGTTCACCCGCGAGACGCACGCGCGCGACGGGGCCAGTCCCTTCCGCGTCTTCCTGCTGACCGGAGTCAAACCGTCATGACGAGCCACATCGCCCATCCCCTGCCGCTTCCTCCCGGGGAGCACGGCCAGCGCGTGGAAGCGCTCAAGGCCGCGATGCGCGAGCGCATCCTCGTGCTGGACGGCGCCATGGGCACGCTCCTGCAGGGGCACACGCTGGTGGCGGCGGACTTCGGCGGCGCGGAGTACGAGGGCTGCAACGAGCACCTGGTCCTCACCCGCCCGGACGTCATCGAAGGCATCCACGCGAAGTACTTCGCCGCGGGCGCGGACGTGACGGAGACGGACAGCTTCGGCGGCACGCCGGTGGTGCTGGCGGAGTTCGAGCTGGGCCACAAGGCGATGGAGATCAACATCGCCGCGTCCCGCCTGGCGCTGAATGCCGCCAAGGCCGCGGAGGCGAAGGACGGCCGGATGCGCTGGGTGGCGGGCTCCATCGGTCCCACCACCAAGGCCATCAGCGTCACGGGCGGCATCACCTTCGAGGAGCTGGTGGACAACTTCGCCGTGCAGGCCGAAGGGCTCGCGGTGGGTGGCTCCGACTACCTCCTGGTGGAGACGGCGCAGGACACGCGCAACGTGAAGGCGGCGCTGCTGGGAATCGACCGGGCGTTCAAGAAGCTGGGCTGGGCGGTGCCGGTGGCGGTGTCCGGCACCATCGAGCCGATGGGCACGATGCTCGCGGGCCAGTCCGTGGAGAGCCTGGCCACGTCGCTGGAGCACACGGACCTGCTGTACCTGGGGCTCAACTGCGCCACGGGTCCGGACTTCATGACGGACCACATCCGCTCGCTGTCCTCCATGAGCCCGTTCCCGGTGTCGTGCGTGCCCAACGCGGGCCTGCCGGACGAGAACGGTCAGTATCTGGAATCGCCGGAGATGATTGCCCGGTCGCTCCGGCGCTTCTGTGACAGCGGTTGGATCAACGTGGTGGGCGGCTGTTGCGGCACGCACGCGGGCCACATCGAGGCGCTCGCCGCCGCGGTGAAGGGCCTCAAGCCGCGCACGGAAGTGCCCAAGCCGCGCTCGTCGCTGTCCGGCGTGGACTACCTGGAGGTGACGGACGAGCAGCGCCCCATCATCGTGGGCGAGCGCACCAACGTCATCGGCAGCAAGAAGTTCAAGGAACTCATCGTCGCGGGTGCGTTCGACGACGCGTCGGAGATTGCTCGCGCCCAGGTGCGGCGAGCGGCGCAGGTCATCGACATCTGCCTGGCGAACCCGGACCGGGATGAGCTGGAGGACATGCGCCACTTCCTGGAGGTGGTGGTCAAGAAGGTGCGCGTGCCGCTGATGATCGACTCGACGGACGAGAAGGTCATCGCCATGGCGCTCACGTACTGCCAGGGCAAGGCCATCATCAACTCCGTCAACCTGGAGGACGGCGAGGAGCGCTTCGAGAAGGTCGTCCCCCTGGCGAAGGCCTTCGGCGCGGCGCTGGTGGTGGGCTGCATCGACGAGGTGGGCATGGCCGTCACGCGCGACCGCAAGCTCGCCGTGGCCGAGCGCAGCTTCGAACTGCTCACCCAGAAGTACGGCATGCGCCCGGAGGACCTGTACTTCGACCCGCTGGTGTTCCCCTGCGCCTCCGGTGACGCGCAGTACACCGGCAGCGGCGTGGAGACGATTGAGGGCGTGCGCCTCATCAAACAGCGCTTCCCGCAGTGCCGCACGGTGCTGGGCATCAGCAACGTGTCCTTCGGTCTGCCCACCGCGGGCCGCGAGGTGTTGAACTCCGTGTTCCTGTACCACTGCGTGCAGGCGGGCCTGGACATGGCGCTCGTCAACTCGGAGAAGCTGGAGCGCTACCCGTCGCTGCCGGCGGAGGAGCGGAAGCTCTCCGAGGACCTCCTCTACAACCGGACCGCGGACCCGGTGACGCCCTTCGCGGCGCACTTCCGCGAGCGCAAGCCCGCGCGCGCCCAGGTGAGCACCCTGCCGCTGTTCGAGCGGCTCCAGCGCTACATCATCGAAGGCACGCGCGACGGGCTGACGGCGGACCTGGACCTGGCGATGAAGGAGATGCCTCCGCTGGAGATCATCAACGGGCCGTTGATGAAGGGCATGGACGAGGTGGGCCGCCTCTTCGGCGCCAACGAGCTCATCGTCGCGGAGGTGCTCCAGAGCGCGGAGTCCATGAAGGCGGCGGTGAGCCACCTGGAGCCGCACATGAGCCAGACCCAGGCGGCGTCGCGCGGGAAGATTGTCCTCGCGACGGTGAAGGGGGACGTGCACGACATCGGCAAGAACCTGGTGGAGATCATCCTCGCCAACAACGGCTTCCAGGTGGTGAACCTGGGCATCAAGGTCCCGCCCGAGCAGCTGGTGCTGGCGGTGAAGGAACACCGGCCGGACATCCTGGGCCTGTCCGGCCTGCTGGTGAAGAGCGCACACCAGATGGTGGCCACCGCGGAGGACCTGAAGCGCGCAGGCGTGGAGACGCCCATCCTGGTGGGCGGCGCCGCGCTCAGCCGCAACTTCGTGGACCGCAACATCGCCCCGGCCTACGGCGGCGGCACCGTGGCCTACGCGCAGGACGCGATGAACGGCCTGGAGCTGGCGAAGCAGATCGTGGAGCCGGGCGCGCACGCGAAGCTGCGGGATGACCTGGCCGCGCGGCGGCTGAAGCTGGCGCAGGAGGCGAAGGACCGTCCCGCCCCCGCGGCCCCGGTGCGCCGCTCGCGCAGCACGGAGGTGGCGGTGCTGGACTCGGTGCCGCCCGCGCCGGACTTCGCTCGGCACGTGCTCACCAACACGCCGTTGGACCACATCTGGAAGTTCATCAACCCGGTGATGCTCTACGGCCGTCACCTGGGCCTGCGCACGTCGTCGCGCGCGCTGGGCACGTCGGCGGAAGCGGAGCTGGCCAAGACGGAAGAGGGCCGCAAGGCGCTGGCGCTGAAGGAGGCGGTGGAGGAGCTGAAGACGCTTTTGCGCGGCGGAGCTATGCACGCGCGCTCGGTGTTCCAGTTCTTCAAGGCGGCCAGCGACGGCGACCGCGTGCTGCTCTTCGACGGCACGACGGGCGAGCCGGTGACGTCCTTCGACTTCCCCCGGCAGGACAAGGACAACGGCCTGTGCCTGGCGGACTACGTGAAGCCGCTGGAGAACGGCAAGCCGGTGGACGCGCTCTCGCTGTTCGTCACCACCGCGGGCTCGGGCATTCGCGAGCTGTCCGAAGGCTTCAAGGCCAAGGGCGAGTTCCTCAAGATGCACGCGGTGCAGGCGCTGGCGCTGGAGACCGCGGAGGGTTACGCGGAGCTCCTGCACACGCAGCTGCGCAGCATGTGGGGCTTCCCGGACCGCGCGGACATGACGATGCTGGAGCGCTTCCGCGCGGAGTACACCGGCAAGCGCTACTCGTTCGGCTACCCGGCGTGCCCGCGCCTGGAGGACCAGACGAAGCTGTTCGCCGCGCTCAAGCCGGAGGAGATCGGCGTGCAGCTCACCGACGGCTGCATGATGGAGCCCGAGGCGAGCGTGTCCGCCATCGTCTTCCACCACCCGGGCGCCACGTACTTCTCGGTGACTTGATGCGTCGCGGGCCCGAAGGTCGGGCCCGGGCGACGCGGAAGGGATAGATTGCCCCCCATGCCTTCGCCCACCATCCGTCGCGCCGTCCAGCTCCTGCCCGCGTGTGCCACGACGGGCATCGGCAGCCTGCCGCACACCCAGGTGGAATTGGGTCTGCAGGCCGCGCTCGCCATGGACATCCCGTTCCTGCCGCAGCTACCGGTGGGCCATCCCTCCGAGCTGATGATCCCCGCCGCGCTGGAGGGCCTGCCGGGCCTGCGCTTCGACGAGGACGGCGTCTGCACGGTGGACGTGGACGGGTGGAACGCGGGGCGCGAGGCCTTCGAGAAGCGGCTGGAGGCGGCGCTCGCCTCCGGGAACCTGGAGTCCTTCGAGCCCACGGCGGACGCGTGCCGCGCGTGGAAGCCGTTCCTCTGGGAGGTGGAGCACCGCAAGCTGGCGTTCGCGAAGGCGCAGCTGGCCGGCCCCTTCACGGTGCGCTCCGTGGTGCGCACCGCGACGGGTGAGCCGGTGCTGGCGGTGCCGGGCCTGGACGCGGCGCTGTACCGGCTGGTGATGGTGCGCGCGCTGGCCATGGTGCGCGCCCTCAAGCGCACGGGCACCACGCCCCTGTTCTACCTGGACGAGCCAGGCCTCTACGCCTACGTGCGGATGAACCCGCAGCACCTCTTGGCGCAGCAGGAGCTGCGGCTCTTGGTGGTGGCGTTGCAGCGCGAGGGCGCGCTCGTGGGCATCCACTGCTGCGGCAACACGGACTGGGGCGTGCTGCTGGACGCGCAGGCGGACCTGGTGTCGCTGGACGTGCGGCTGTCTCTGGACGCGATGCTGGAGGAGACGGACGCGCTGAAGCGCTTCCTGGACTCCGGCGCCACGCTGAGCCTGGGCGTCATCCCCACGGACCTGGCGTCCACGTATTCGGTGGAGGAGCTGTCGGACTCGGTGGAGGCGTCGTTGAAGGCGGCGCTGCCCAACGACATCGGCTTCGCACGCGCGCTGTCCACGGTGCTGCTGACGCCCGCATGCGGGCTGGCGATGCGCTCGGTGATGGACGCCGAGCGCATCCTGGAAGAGCTGAAGCAGGCCCAGCGCCGGCTGAAGCGCGCGCTGGAGTCCGAGCGCCCGTCCCTCCAGGGGATGCCGCCCGCGCACTGACTCGCGGGCGGCCCTGGCGGCTGACTACTGCCGGCCGAGCCGCAGCTCGCGTTCAGCCTGGTGCCAGTCGTGTTCGGGGTTGCCGTGCGTGCCGCCCCGGGCCTGGAAGATTTCGTAGGCACGGCGGGCAATCTGCTCCTGCGTGAGCGCGGCGGTCTTGCTCGTGGGCGCGCTCGCCGTGGCCACCGGCTTCTTGTCCTCGGTCCGCTCCGGCGCGGCCTTGGGGGCCGGGTTCGGTTGCGACTTCTGCGCGTTCTGACGGGCCATGGGGCTTCCTCCTGGAAAAGGCGGCCTGAAGCTTCGGACGCGCTCCTGCATCACGGAAGAGACCCAAGTCGTGTGGGGTTGCCGGAGCGACACCTCAGGTCGCGAAGTGTTGAGGGACCAACGGGCCATTCCGCGCGGAAAATCCATCAGCGGAATAGGCCCGGACGTGCGGTCCTGGAGCTGAAGCCCACCAGGCGCTTCAGCGCCCGGCCGCCTTCCGGGCAGTGCGGCCCGCCGTCTTCTTCTTCGCGGGCTCGGCGGGTGCCGCATCGCCGCCCATCACTCCGTGCCCCAACGCCGCGTCGAGCGCGCGCTGCATCGCGGTGCTCATGCCCAGCGCCTCCGCCTCCTGCGGCGTGCACCAGCGCAGCTCCTGGAACGCGGAGGGCTTCGTGGGGCGCTTGTCGCCCGTCACGCGCAACAGCCGCAGCGTGAGGTCTCGGTGGGTGAGCTGCCGGCGCACGCTGTCCATCGTGCCCACCAGCGTGAGGGGCGCGCCCAGTGCTGTCGCCAGCCGCTCCGTCGCCTCCGCTTCGGACGTGTCCTCCTCCACCTCCACGGCGGGCAGCTCCCACAGGCCGCCGAAGAGGCCCTTGTCCGCGCGACGCGCGAAGAGGAGCGTGCCCGCGTGCGGCCACACGGCCAGCGCCAGGAACAGCTTGCGGGGCGCGGCGCGCACCTTGGCCGGAGGCAGCTCGTCCACGCGGCCCTTCTTGAACGCGATGCACCCGTCGCGCACGGGGCACAGCAGGCACAGCGGCGACTCCGGCCGGCACACCGTGGCGCCGTGCTCCATCAGCGCCTGGTTGAAGTCTCCGGGCCGCTCACCCTTCACCAGCGCGGAGGCCAGCGCCCAGAGCGTGGCCTCGCGGTCGCGGTCTCCGGGCAGGCCTTCCACCTCGAAGAGGCGCGACAGCACGCGGGCCACGTTGCCGTCCACGATGGGCGCCTCCTCGCCAAAGGCGATGGAGGCCACGGCCCCGGAGGTGTAGCGGCCGAAGCCCGGCAGGGAGAGCAGCTCCTCCGCCTTGGACGGGAGCTTCCCGCCGAAGCGCTCCACCACCTCCTGCGCGGCCCGGTGCAGGTTGCGCGCGCGCGAGTAGTAGCCCAGCCCCTTCCACCCGGAGAGCACGTCGTCCAGGGGCGCGGAGGCCAGGGCCTTCACCGTGGGAAAGCGCGCGAGGAAACGCTCCCAGTACGGGATGACCGTGGACACCTGCGTCTGCTGGAGCATGACCTCGCTGAGCCAGATGGCGTACGGGTCGCGCGTGCGGCGCCAGGGCAGGTCGCGCTTGTTCCGGTCGTACCAGGAGAGCAGCGGGCCGTGGAGGGCGGCGTGGCGTTCAGGGGAGACGGGGGCGGGGAGTGCCCCGGTGTCGGTGCGCTTGCGTGGGCTCATGTGATTCTTCGCGGGGGCGGCGCGGCACCATACCCGTACGGTCGGGTGCACCCGTCGTTTTTACCGACGGCATGGGGCGGTTGTCCGGCCGCCCGTCCCTCTTCTGGCGGGGCGGGCGATCGTCTATAGGATGCCCGCGTCCATGGCCCGCCCTCCCATCACCAACGACTTCTCCTGGTCCAAGAGCCGCCACGAGAAGTTCTCCGAGTGTCTCCGGGCCTACTACCTCTACTACTACCGCTCCTGGGGCGGCTGGGAGGCGGAGGCGGCCAAGGACGTGCGCGAGCTCTACGTCCTCAAGAAGCTGCACAACCGCTACACCTGGGCGGGCAGCATCGTGCACGAGGCCCTCAAGGACGTGCTGCTGGACTGGCGCGCCGGCCGTGACGTGGACCCCGCGAAGGTGGAGGCGCGCACGCACAAGCTGATGCAGGACGACTTCCGGCACTCGCGCTCCAAGGCCTACTGGACGACGAAGTACCGCAAGCCCTTCACCGGCCTTTCAGAGCACGAGTACGGGGAGGACATCCCCAACGAGTCCTGGAAGCAGAACTTCGAAACGGTGCGCTCCGCGCTCGCGTGGTTCTTCCAGTCGCGCTGGCCCACGGTGGCCAAGGGGCTCAAGCCCGCGCAGTGGCTGGAGGTGGACGCGGGCTTCGACTTCGCCCACTTCGTCATGGACGGCGTGAAGACCTTCGCCATCCCGGACTTCGCCTACGTGGACGCCGAAGGCTCCGTCGTGGTGGTGGACTGGAAGACGGGCCGCTCGCGCGAGGGCTACGACGAGCAGGTGCTGGGCTACGCGCTCTACATCGCGCAGCGCTACCGCTACCCGCTGGAGAAGGTGCGCGCGTCGCTCGTGTACCTCAACGAGGGCCTGGAGCACGACGTGACGGTGGATCCGTCCGCCATGGACTCCTTCCGCCAGCACTTCGCCCGGAGCGTGGACGGGATGCGCGCGCAGCTCAAGGACGTCGCCACCAACACGCCGAAGGACTCAGAGGCCTTCCCTCAGACGGGGAACCTGGACGCCTGCGCCCGCTGCGTCTTCCGCCGTCCGTGCGGCCGGGAGCCCGCGGTGGCGCAGGCCCGGCCCCGGGTCGCCTGAAACGCGCTACCGCGTGGAAGCGAGCCGGCGCACCACCACGCCCGCGGCGTTCATGCCGAAGGCGGAGGTGACGAACGCCACGCTGCCGTCAATCTGCGTGCGGTGGTCGCAGGTGTGGAACTCGTTGTCCTGCGGGCAGACGCACAGGAAGCCGTCGGTCGCGTCGTCGTAGTTGAGCGGCACCGGCTGCCGGCGCGTCTCGATGGAGTACACGGCGGTGATGCCCGTGTGGCGCTCCGTCTCCACGCCGTACTTGCGCTTGAGCAGCTTGCGGATGTCCTTGGCGAACGGGTCCATGTGCGTCTCGCTCAGGTCCTCCACGCGGATGGCCGTGGGGTCCAGGCGTCCCGCCGCGCCCATGGAGCTGACCACCGGCAGGCCCAGCGTCACGCACCGGTGCAGCAGGTGCAGCTTCGCCTTCACGTTGTCGATGGCGTCCACCACGAAGTCGTAGCGGCCCGCGGGCAGCAGCGTCTCCGCCAGCTCCTCGCGGTAGAACTCGCGCAGGGCCTCCACCTTCGCCTGCGGGTTGATGTCCTGGCAGCGCTGGGCCATCAGCTCCGCCTTCGACTTGCCCACCGACTTCACCGTCGCGTGCAGCTGGCGGTTGGTGTTGGTGACGCACACGTCGTCGTGGTCCACCAGCGTGAGGCGGCCCACGCCGCTGCGCACCAGGCCCTCCGCGGTGAAGCTGCCCACGCCGCCCAGGCCGAACACCACCACGTGCGCGTTGGCCAGCCGCTCCATGGCGTTGTCGCCCAACAGGCGCGCCGTGCGGTCGAAGCGGCGCGACAGCTTGAAGGGCTTCGCCAGCGACGCTTCCGGCGCGACGGTGTTCGAAGCGGCCGGGGAGGCAGGGGG
>NZ_RAWR01000256.1:0-13915 GCF_003986945.1 Corallococcus sp. AB018
CCGCGCGGCTCACCGTCACCGCCGTGAAGGATGGCGACGTGACGCTCTCCGGGGGTGCCCTGGCCGGCCTGGGCGAAGGCACCCGCGTCCGCGTGCGCACGCAGGACTCCCGCGAGGTGGTGCTGAAGGTCATTGAATCGCGCGAGGACTCCGCCATCGCCCGCCTGGGCCGCGGTGAGAACGTGCGCGTGGGCGACACCGCCGTCGTCACCGACGCCCCCGCCACCGCGCGCCTCTTCTTCCCCGAGCCCGGTGTGCCTCGGCTGCGCTACGGCTTCCATGCCCGGCCCTTCCTCGCGCTGGACGCGAAGACGCGCGAGGGGAAGTCCGCTCGCGCGGGCGGCCTGCTCCTGGATGCGTTCATCGCGTGGCGGCCCGGGGACCTGCCCCTGGTGTTGAGCGCGCAGTTGGATCCCGTCGGCTTCGGCCTGGGCACCGGCCTGCGCCACTCGCCGGGCTCCGCGTACGTGGCCGCGGCCTACTCCACCGACTTCCTGGAGGTCGGCATCGGCGCGGGCGCGCTGTTCGGACAGAAGGCGTGCATCACCCAGTTCGACTACGACCCCAACACCTACGAGCCCATCAACCCCAGGACCTTCTGCGACTCCAACGCGGGAGTGTCCTTCCAGCAGGTGCTGCGGCTGGGAGCGCTCGACGGGTTCCACATCGCGTGGAACTCCGCCATCCTCTCGCGCGACAACCAGTTCCGCTTCGGCTCCGGACGCGGCGAGGTCCAGGTGCCCCTCACGCCCAGCCTCTCCCTCTTCGGTGCGGGCGGAGGCTCGGCCAGCGGATGGAACTTCGGCGAGCTGGGCGTGCGCAGCTTCCTCAAGGGCACCGGCGGCGCCGGCACCACCGTGCTCTCCGCCAGCCTGGGCATCGTGTCGCTCTCCGACGGCACCGGCGAGGCCCTCACCGGCCCCTCCATCGCCATCGGCATCGAGCGCCGTCCCTGAGCGTCAGTGGCCGGACGCCATCGACGCGGCGAACTCCTCCGGCACCATCTCGCCGGAGATGGGGAAGTCCTTCGGCGTCCGCTTCCACGCCTTCCCACCCGCCGGGCGGACAGGCCCCCGAGGGAGCTGCCCCAGGCCGATGAGCGTCAGCGACAGCAGGCCCAGCCCCACGGCCCCCGCGGCCAGCTCGTCCACGAGGCCCACCCGGCGAAGGCCGCCCACCCCCAGGAGCGGCAGCGCGGCGACGGGCGTGGCCACCCACGCCAACCACGTGCGCCAGTTCGCGCGAGCGTGTTGCCTCAGTGCGTCGATTGAAGCCATCGGGGCATCCTTCCGGACAGGGGGGTTGTCCAGGAGGATGGGGATGGACCGGGGTCCGGTGAAAGGCCCCCTTGTCGCGCTCGCCTGCTTCCTCACGGGCGGGGCTGGAGTGCTCGCATCCAACTCGCCGTGCTTCCCGCGCTGCGCATCGAGCACAGCGAGGACCGCATCGAATAGCGGCCGCGCACCCCCTTCAGGACTTGCGCCGGGTAAAGCCGTCCTCGCGCAGCTTCTTCATCAGCCGGTCCGCGGCGGCCTTCGACTGCCACTCATGCGCGAAGCGCTTGGAGGACGTGCGCCCTTGAGTCCCCAGGTCGCCCTTGCGGACGTTGAGCACGTTGCGAGCGCCCCGAACCCCCTGGAACCGGCCATCCTCGTGCGCGTAGAGCACCTCGCCCTTGCCGCCCGCGGGCTTCTTCGGCGCCGCCAGGGGCTTCGCGTCCTTGAGGCTCACGTCCAGCCAGGCCGCGCGACGTACGCGCACCTGGGGCTTCGTGCCGAAGACGAACGTGACGTGCCAGCGAGCCTGGGCCTCTGACTCGAAGAGGGCCTCCCCCCACGAGCGGTACCCGGATGCGGGCGTGCGCGGAAGGAAGGGCTCCACCGTGCGGAGGAACGCGAGGTACTCCTTCTCCGACCGCTCGTAGCCGAGCAACCGTGTCGACTCCGGCAGCTCCAGTTGGAGCTCGCCCGCCTTCGTGGGCCCCTTCAGGAGGACCGCGTCGAGGAAGACATTCCTCCCCTGGAGCGCCGCGCACTGCTTCCAGGACTCCGCGGACACGCGCACGTTGCGTGCGCTCTCAGGCCTTGTCGAATCACCCATGGTGCGGGACCGTAGCAAGCACGGCCCGCTGGGGGCACGGCCGCGATCAGCCGCTCAGCGCCCGCACGCGCGCCGCGAGGTTCTGCGTGAAGAGCCGGTAGATGTGCAGCGAGGCCGCGTCGTGCGTGGCCAGGAAGTGCTGGAAGCTCTCGCGGGTGATGCGCAGCGCGCGCACGGCCGTCTTCGCGCGCACGTTCGCGGACACGGGGCCGTCCTGCACGAGTGAAATCTCCCCCAGGAAAGAGCCCGGCCCCAGCGTGTTGAGGTGCCGCGCGTTGGGCTCATTGCCGGAGTAGACGTCCACGGTGCCCTCCAGCAGCACGAGCAGGCCCGTGCCGGGAGCGCCTTTCTCCAGCAGCACCGTGCCCGGCGTGGTCGTCACGGGCCGCGCCAGGCGGTACAGGTCCTTCATGTCCTCCAACGGCAGCTCGCCGAAGATGGGAATGGCCTTGAGGAAGCGGTAGCCGCTGGCCTCCGGCACGGTCGCGCCCGCGGCCAGCCGCGCGAGGAGCGCCTCCGCCTCCACGTCCAGGCCCATGCGCCGCAGGAGCCGCGCCTTCTCCGTCACCAGCACGGGATCCGCGCGCAGGTGATCGGAGCTGCTCAACGCGTCCGCCAGCACCGCGAGCGCCCGGTGCGTGAAGCCGCCGGCATCCAGCACCTTGCACGTGCGCAGCACGGCTTCGACGTAGCGAGGATCCTCCGCGAGCACCCCCCCCAGGGCCTCGGCCTCCGCGTGGGCCTGTCCCAGCTCCTGGTAGAGGTCCGCGGCCTCGAAGGGGCGGCCCAGGCGGACCAGGCAGTGCGCCATGGACTCGCGGGCGCCCAGGCCCCGGTAGACCTCCAGCGCGCGCTCCAGCGCCCCACCCCGCTCGAAGGCCGCCGCGGCGCGCTCCACCTCGCCTGCGCGCAGATACGCCTCCGCGGCCGCCACGTGCTGACCGCCCTGCGCGTACAGGTCCGCCACGGACACATCGTCACCGCTGCCGTCCAGGAGCCGCGCCGCGCCCGTGAAGTCCCGCGCCCGGCGCAGCACGTCCACCAGCCAGTGGCGCTCCTTCACCGATCCCTGCGCGGCCTCCTTGCGAAGCCGCTCGCGCTGCGCCGCGCCCAGCTCCTCGTAGAGCTGTGCCGCGCGTTCCGGCTCGCCTTGCGCCGCCAGGGACTGCACCACCTGGAGCGTGCTGCCCCGCAACGAACCGCCCCGACTGCTGCCCGCAGTATCGCCTGCCATGTCACACGTCCCTTCCCAGGCCCGCACCGTTGGGGCGGCGCGCCCGGTTCCGCCAGCGCCTGACAAACCAGGAACCCGGGCGTAAAGCCAGTCTCGACCGGCCCCCCGTGGCCCTGGAGACACCGGGTCCGGTAGGGTCCGGGCATGGTTGTTCCCGTCCTGGCCGGGGTGGCTCCGGACCATCTCCCCGGGCCCTCGCGCCCGCGCTCCTGGTACCTGGTGGCTCCATCCGCGGCCCTGCGGCCCGGCCACGCGATGGGCGTTCAGGTGGGTGGCCAGGAGGTGGTGGTGTTCCGGAGCCAGCAGGGCCGGGTCCACGCCCTGTCCGCGCACTGTCCCCACCTGGGAGCGCACCTGAAGCACGGCACCGTCCAGGGCGAGCTGCTGCGCTGCCCACTGCATCATTGGAGCTTCGACGGATTGGGCCACTGCCGAGCCGTACCCGGCCGGAGCGACGTGTCCGCCCTGCCGGGGCCCCGGCCGTGGCCGGTGGAGGAGCGCTTCGGCGGGGTGCTCGTGTTCAACGGCCCGGAGGCGCTGTTTCCCCCACCCGACCTGGGAGGTGGGGAGCACGTCTGGAACGTAGGACCTCCGGTGACGGTGGGCTGTCCGTGGCTGCCGCTCGCGGCGAACTCTTTCGACCTGGACCACCTGCGCACGGTGCACCACCGGGAGCTGTGGGACACGCCGACCTGGGAGACGCCGGACCGGTACACCCTGCGGCTGCGCTACACGTCGCGCGTCATCGGCACGGGCGCGAGTGACCGGCTGATGAAGGCGCTGTCGGGCAACCGCATCCGGGTGGAGCTCACGCTGCACGGCGGGACGTTGATCTCGGTGAGGAGCGACCTGGGCCGGGCGAGGGGGCTGCTGCTCGCGAGCCTGACGCCGGTGGCGGAGGGGACGTCGGTGCGGCTCGCCGTCGCGGCGAGGCGGGGGCGGATTCCGGGCGCGGCGGCGATGGTGCTCGGGGTGTCGCGGTGGCTCTACACGTCGTTCTTGCGGCGCGACTTGTCCGTGCTGGACGGCATGCGCTTCAACGTCGCGACGGCGACGGCGGACCCGGTGATGCGCCAGTTGCTCGACTTCGCCGTGGGCCTGCCCGAGGACGGGGACGATGCGCGCCGATGACGCTCCGCCGATCCCCTCCGCGCTCAACGCGGTGCTGCTCGTCACGGCGATGGGCGCGGGGGCGCTGTGCCTGTGGACGGCGTCGCACGCGGAGGCCCTCTGGGTGCGGCTGGTGGCAGCCGGGGTGTTCTCCTACGTGAACAACACGGTGTTCTCGCTGTTGCATGAAGCGACGCACGGAGTGCTGCATCCCTCGCGGCGGTTCAACGACATGCTGGGCCGGCTGGCGGCGACGTTCTTCCCCACGTCGTTCACGTTGCAGCGCGCGTTCCACCTCACGCATCACCGGCACAACCGCTCCGCGCGCGAGCAGTTCGACTACCTGCACCCGGGCGACCACCGCTTCCTCAAGTATGCGCAGTGGTACGTCATCCTGACCGGCATCTACTGGCTGTTCGTACCGCTGGGAGCGCTGGTGTTCGCGCTCGCGCCAGGCCTGCTGCAAAGGCTGCGAGGGCCAGGCACGCGCTACGGGGAACAGACGGGCGCGGACGCGTACCTGGGGCGGCTGGAGGATGCACCGGGGACAGCCATCCGAGCGGAGGTGCTGGGGATGGTGGCCGTCCAGGCAGGGCTGGCGTACGCGTTGGACCTGACGCTCGTGGGGTGGGCCCTTTGCTACGCGGCGTTCGCGGTGAACTGGAGCTCGCTCCAGTACGCGGACCACGCGTGGTCGCCGCTGGACGTGCGTGAAGGCGCATGGGACCTGAAGGTCGCGGCGCCAGTGCGTTGGGTGTTCCTCAACTACCACTACCACCGAGCGCACCACCGGTACCCGCAGGTGCCCTGGCTCTACCTGGGCCGCTACGTGGACGAGAGCGTGCCCCGGCCATCCTTCCTGGGCATCTGGCTGTCCATGTGGCGCGGGCCCCGGCCGTTCCCGGAGCAGTCGAAATGAGCGCGTCCGCTGAGAAGCATGCGCACACGGAGGGGCCACTCTTCGGCTGGCCCGCGCGGGATGAACTGAAGCGCACGGGCGCGATGACGTGCGGTTTCGCGCTGTTCTTCCTCGCGATGTACGGCGGCGCGAGCTGGGTGACAGGCTTCTATTCCGGCGGTCTGCGCGTGGACCTGCCCGTCGAGCAGCACATCCCGTTCATGCCTGGCTGGGCCGCCGTCTACGTCAGCATGGACGTGCTGTTGCTCCTGTCCCTGTTCATCTTCCGGACGTGGAGACAGATGCTCCCCTTCGCGATGGCGTTGTGCGCGGAGACGGTGCTGGGAGCACTCTGCTTCCTCATCCTGCCAGTGGAGGTCGCGTGGCCGCCGCGCGCCGTCACCGGAGTCTGGGCATCCATCTTCCAGGCCGCGGACACGATGAACCTGGAGCGCAACTACCTGCCCTCGCTCCACGTCGCCTTCGCCTGCACGGCGGCCCTGGCCTACCGCGAGCGTTCAGGACCGGTGGCGAGCACCGTGTTCGCGCTGTGGGCCCTGGCCATCGCGGCGTCCACGCTGCTCATCCACGAGCACCATCTGGTGGACGTGCTCGCGGGAGCATTGCTCGCCTGGGGCACTTGGCGTGTCGTGGCGCCCCGGGTCCGGCAGGAAGCATTCCTCGAAGCCGTGCGGGTGGAAGCCCTCTGCGCGAGGGAGATGTACCGCTTCGCGCGCAGGCATCCGCGTTACGGGCTCATCGCGCTCGCGCTGTATCAGCAGTCGCTGGGACGCTGGCGCAAGGCGCGACGCGCACGGGCGGGGTTCTGCTTCCTCCAACTGGTGGATGACGTGCTGGATGGAGACCGTCCCGTCGGAGGCGAACCGCTGGACGCCATCGACGCGCTCCTGCGCACGCTGGAGACCGGAGCGCCAGGCCCCCCCACGGAGTTCCACGACACCGCGGTGTCACTGGGCCGGGTACTGCTCACGGAGCTGACCGACCCGGCGGCCCGCGAGCAGGTGCTCGAACTGGTCCGCACGATGCGCCAGGACCGGGAGCGGGTGCGCGATGGGCACTGGTGGGACGCGGCGACGCTCCGGACCCAACTCGGAAACACCTTCCGGCTGTCCGTGAGCCTGATGCTGCACGTCGCGGACGCGCAGGTGCGAGCAGATGACGCCCCTTCCCTACTCGCGGCGTTGGGATGGTGCTCGGTGATGCGCGACCTGAAAGAAGACCTGGTTCAGGGACTCTTCAACGTGCCCGCGGACGTCGCCACGGAGGTCCGCGCCCAGGGACATGATCCCCAGGACTTCGAATCACTGCTCAGGACGGAAGCCGGACGGGCCTGGGTGCGCGATGAGTACCAGCGAGCCCGCGCGCTGCTCGACCGCTCCGCGAAGGAACTGGCCCAACTGGAAGGCAGGCAAGGCGTCGCACTGCTGCGCCTCTTCCACAGGTCGGTGGAAGGATTCTGGGCCCGGAAGCTGCCGCGTCGCATGCCCTTCCTGCGCCAGGCGCCGGTGCTCGAAATCTCCTGAGTCCTTCACGCGCGGTCGGCCTCCATCCGCGTGGAGCGAGGCCACTGAGCACGACGCGGTGCATGCGTTGACGCGAAGCAGGCGGAGGCATCTGCTGGACGCATGTCCGACTCCTCCCCTTCCATTTCCAGCGCCCGTCCGGTGGATGCCTCCGAGCGGCTGCCGCTCCTGGACGTGCTGCGCGGCTTCGCGTTGTGGGGCGTCTTCGTGTCGAACAGCTTCGCCTGGTTCAGCGGCCGGGTCCTGATGCCGCGAGAGCAGACCCAGGCACTGGCGGCACCACCCTTCGAGGCGGCCGTCACGGCGCTCTACCACTTCTTCGTGAACCAGAAGTTCGTCACGCTGTTCGCCTTCCTCTTCGGGCTCGGGTTCTCCATCCAGCTGACACGGGCCGAGTCACGCGGAGCCTCCGTCGTCCCGGTGTACTCACGGCGGCTGTTGGTGCTGCTGGGCATCGGGGTGGTGCATCTCACGGCGCTCTGGGCGGGAGACGTGCTGTCCACCTACGCCCTGCTGGGCTTCGCGTTGCTCCTCTTCCGGAACCGTTCGGACCGGACGCTGCTGGCGTGGGTGGGCCTGTCGGTGGTGGTGGTGCCGTTACTGGTGCCGGCGCTCCTGCACTTCGGACCCATCCTGCTGCACGGAGCTCAGGCGGCGGCCGACGCCGCGAAGGCCACGGAAGCCATGGAGGCCCAGACGCGGGAGCAACTGCTGCTCGGACTCAAGAGCGACTCGCTCTGGACGACGCAGGCAGCGAACGCGCACTTCCTCCAGTACATGCTGCCCACGCTGAAGCGGCTGCTGTGGATGATCTTCATCCTGGGCCGGTTCCTGCTGGGGCTGCTCGCGGGCCGACTCCTGTTGCTCCAGGACGTGGAGCGCCACCGCGCCTGGCACCGGAAGATGCTGGGCTGGGGGCTGGTGCTGGGCGTGCTGGGAAATGGCGCGGGAGTGGTGGTCCAGCACCTGCGGCTCGCGGGGTTGTTGGACCCGTCGAAAGCCCACTGGATGTTCACCCTGTCCGCGATCCAGGAGATGGGCTACCTGGGCCTCGCCGCGGCCTACGTGGCCGCCTTCGCCCTGCTCTTCCAGACGGAGCGCTGGCGCAGATGGCTGAGCATCCTGGCCCCGGTGGGGCGCATGGCGCTCAGCAACTATCTGATTCAGACGGTCGTGAGCCTCTGGCTGTATGACGGCTGGGGGTTGGGGCTCATCGGAAAGCTGCCGCCGTCACATTGCGTGGCGCTGACCCTGCTGGTGTTCGCGATCCAGATTCCACTCAGCCACGCCTGGCTGTCGCGCTTCCGCTTCGGTCCGGCCGAGTGGCTGTGGCGCTCGCTCACCTACGGCCAGCGCCAGCCCATGCGGCTCGCGCTCAAACCGTCGCCGGCCGGCGTCCCCGGCGTCCGATGAAGAACCCCGCCCCAAGCGCGGCGACCGCGACCAGTGCACCGAAGCCCATGGCGGCGTTCTTCACCTTCGTGAGCAGGGGGTTGTCGAACACGTTGGTGGAGTAGTGGAACGCGGCGATGAGCCACTGGTCGCCCTCCTTCACCAGGGTGCAGGTCCACCGTCCATTGACGACGAGGTCCGTGCCGTCGTTCAGGATGTAGTGGTCCAGCGAGGAGCCATACGCGACGCCCGAGTTGCCATAAAGGCGAGTGAGCGCATCCACGTCGAACTTCGCGGTGACCTTCTTCACGACGCTGTTCGGGCCGCCCAGCATCTCCGCGTAGTACGCGCGGATGGCGTCCTTCCCCACGCGAACATCGTTGTTCATGGTGGAGAACACGACGTCCGGGTGCAGGTGCGACAGCAACCGGTCCAGGTCCTGCTTGTTGAGCGCGTCCTCCATGTCCTGCTTGATGCCGCGCAGTGCCTGATGCGTCGCTTCATCGCCAGAAGCCACCGCCGCCGGAGCCACGGCATCCTGAGCCCCCGACACACCGGGGACCGCGACGAACAGCAACGCCAGGAGACCTACGAGCCGGGTGCGCACCATCGAAGCTCCATGAAGGAAGAGGACGGCGAGCATCCTAAGCAGGTCGCCCGAGGTTCGTTAACAAACCCGTCGATTCAATGGTCCTCGTGATGACGCGTGCCGCACGAAGCGCGGCGGTGGGCCGCGACGGCGTGCCTGCGCGGAAGCCAGGATGGGGCCACGGAGGGAGGTCCCCACCCAGGGCCGGTTGCCTCAAGACCTGTCCGACAGTCGGACAGGCCTCCGCGGCATGGGCCCCAGACCGCACCAGGCCAGAAGGCGAACGAAGTCGCGCCCGCGCAGTCGCCAATGTGGACCACCGACAGAGTCGCCCGCCCGGGCCCGGTTGCCTCAAAACCTGTCCGACTGTCGGACAGGTTTTCGCCGCCCGGGTCCCGGACTGCGGCCCATCCGATGACACGGATTGGTGGGCCCGCGCGTCCATGTCAGACCCCTGTGGTTGGATGGCGATGCTGGGACGAGGAGGGGGAGTGGGGATGGAACGGCGAGGACTCGTGGCCTATGTGGAGGCGCAAATCGAGCGCGACATCGCGCTGGGGCGGCTGCATCCGAGCGGGCAATTCGGCTCCGAAGCGAAGCTGGCGCGCCGCTATGAGGTGTGTCGGGGCACCATCCGTGAGGCGCTGCGGCGGCTGGCGGCGCGGGGACTGGTGGTGCAGCGCCCCGGACGCAAGACGCGCGCGGTGCCGCTGGATGAGTCGCTGACGCTGGAGAACCTGGGGCTGGCGCTGCATGACGCGAGCAACCCGGATGCCCGGTGGCTGCTGGAGGGCTACTTCAGCCTCAAGCGGCAGGTGCTGGTGGAGCTTCTGGCCGACTGCTGCGCGAGGGCCTCGGACCTCGACTTGGACCGGCTGGGGAGCACGTGCTACCAGCTCCAGGACGCGGCGCGCTGGGAGTCAGGGGAAACCTGCGCGCAGGTGGAGTTCGAGTTGCTGCGGCATGCGGCGCGGGTGGCGGCGCGTCCCGGGCACGTGCTCCTCGTTCAGTCCCTGCAGCGGGCATTCCTGGGAGGAGCCGCCCAACTGCTGCCGCTCATGGGCGGAGAGGCGCTGCGCGAGTGGGCCTTCCGCGCGATGGCAATCCTGCACGAGCGCGACGTGCAGGCACTTCAGCATGAGCTGCCAGCGCTGCTGAAGGCGCGCGATGAGCGCGTGCTGAATGCCTTCGCCCCTGTTCCTCAGGTACCTGCGTCCCCCGAGGCCCCATGCGCTCAGGAGGACCTGCTCAACACCCCACTGTCAGCGACCGGCCAGGACGATGCATTGGAGACACACCCCAGCGTCGAGGACGGTGCCGTCGATCGCCTTCCTCCAGTCGCCGCACAGGACGAGACGCGGGAGGCACTCCCCACTCCATCCGTTGAGCAGGATGATGTGAGCGAGGAACAACTCCGCGTGGAGGAGAACTCGCCAGGAAGACGTGATGGACGCCCTCCAATCCCTCCTTTGCTCCCGGATAACCCATAAGAGGTATGGCCACGCGGGATCCAACCGATTGTAGTTCTGGACGTCGCCAGTCTGTTCTCACTGATGGCGCGGCCTGGGCTCGACGGGTTGCAGGGGGATACCGTGGACGCGAATCAATTGCTGGAGCTGGTCAAGCGCTATCAGGACTCCAAGTCCTTCATCTCCAACGAAGAGACCGCCAAGCTGGCGCTGGTGGTCCCCTTCATCCGGCTGCTTGGCTATGACCCCGGCTTTCCTCGGGAGGTTCGCCTCGAATACGCGGCGGACTTCGTCCAGGGCGACGGCAAGAAGCTGCCGGACCGCATGGACTTCGCCATCTTCGACCAGACGGGACAGAAGCCCCTCATCGTCATTGAAACCAAGCCCCTGGGCACGGACCTCAAGTCGCGCGCCCAGCAACTGGCCCGCTACCTCTCCCAGCTCCCGGAGCTCCACTTCGGCATCATCACGGATGGGTGCCACTACCTGTTCTTCGGAGACCTGGAAAACCCCAACGTCATGGACCCGGAGCCCTTCTTCACGTTCTCCCTGGAGGACACGAAGTCGGACTGGGCCAAGGTCGCGAAGTTCCTGTCCAAGTTCAGCCGCGAAGCCTTCAACGCCACGACGCTCATCACCGACGCGGAGAACAGCCGCTACCGCCAGGGGATGATCGACAAGCTGTCCGCCGCCCTCAAATCACCCGGCGAACACGAGGGCTTCCTCAAGTGGCTCACCGAGGACATCTACAAGGGGAAGCGGACAACCGCCGTGATGGAACGCCTCGCGGAGGTCGCGAAGGAGGCCATCGAGCCCACCCTCCTCCGCGTCATGGGCGACGACTTCCTCGACAAACTCAAGGAGCGCATCCAGCGCTTGAACGAAGGCACCGAGGCGCCCGCCGCCAAGGACGGGCCCAACGTGGTGAAGGCGGACAGCGCGAAGCCGTTTGAGTCGGAACCCCGGGCCTCGGGTGACGACAAGACACGCGCCGCCGTGGAGACCACCGAGGAGGAGCTGGCCTTCTTCGGCGTCGTCCGGGACATCTGCACCAAGAACGGCCACGCGGCGGAGGACGTCCTCTACCGGGACACCTCGAACTACTTCAACGTGTCCTTCAAGAAGCCCACGAAGTGGTTCGTGCGGTTCTTCGGCAATGGCAAACGCAAGTGCATCGCCACCTGGGTCCCCGTCGAGGAGGCGAAAACACTCGCCGCGGGGTTCGAGGTCGAGGCGTCCCCCGCGGCGTTCGGTATCAGCCGGGTCTACATCCAGACGATTCCAGAGGTGTGGGCGCTCAAGGCCCTGGTCGCCCGGAGCCTGGAGCTGTCCCTCACCGTCAAGGAGGAGGCGCCCGTGGAGCCCACTCTCAAGGTGGTCGCCAGCCAGTAGCGGCTCCGCTGATTCACACCGCCGGCAGCGGCTTCACCGTGAGCGCCTTCGACGCGAGGAACTCCGGGTTGAACACCTTGGAGGCGTAGCGGCTGCCGTGGTCGCACAGGAACGTGACGATGCGCAGCCCCTGTCCCTGGTGCTTGCGCGCCACCTCCCATGCGGCCCGCACGTTGAGGGCCGCGGAGGTGCCCACCACCAACGCGTCCTCGCGCGCCAGGTGGTAGAGCATCTCCAGCATGTCCTGGTCCTCCAGGCGCATCGCTTCATCCACGCGCGCCTGCCGGAAGTTCTCCGTCAGCCGCATGATGCCAATGCCCTCCGTGATGGAGCTCCCCGCCGTCTCCATCTTCCCCGTGCGCACCTGGCAGTAGAGCCCCGACCCCGGCGGATCCACCAACACCACGCGCAAGGCCGGGTTCTTCTCCTTCAGGTAGCGGCTCGTGCCGGACAGCGTGCCGCCACTGCCCACGGACGCCACCAGCACGTCCACCTTGCCTTCCGCCTGCTCCCAGATCTCCGGCCCCGTCGTCTCGTAGTGGAAGTCGCCGTTCGCCGTGTTCTCGAACTGGTTCATCCACGCCCAGCCGTTCGCTTCCGCCAACGCCCGCGCCTGGTGGAAGAAATGCGAGGAATTGGAGAACGGCACCGGTGGCACCCGCCGAACCTCCACGCCCATTGCCTCCAGGTACTCGTATTTCTCGCGCGCTTGATTGTCCGGCATCGTCACCACCACGCGGTAGCCGCGCTCGCGCCCCAGCAGTCCCAGGCCAATGCCTGTGTTGCCCGCTGTGCCTTCGACGATCGTGCCGCCGGGCTTCAGCTGCCCCGTGGCTTCCGCGCGTTGAATCATCCCCTTCGCGGCCCGGTCCTTGATGCTCCCGCCCGGGTTCATGAACTCCGCCTTGGCGACGATGTCGCAGCCCGTCTGACGGCTGAGCGAGCCAATGCGCAACAGCGGCGTGTTCCCCACCGCATCCCAGAGCGAACCCATTCGTGGCGCCATGTGCGTCCTCCCCGAACTACAGCTTGCGCATCCGCACGCGGCGGACCTTGTGGTCGCTGCCCTTCACCAGGATGAGCCTCGCCCGTGAACGCGTGGGCGCGATGTTCTCCGCCAGGTTGGGCCCGTTGATCTCCGCCCACACCGACGCGGCCCTCGCAATCGCCTGGTCGCGCGTCAATTCAGAGAAGCGCCGGAAGAAGGACCTCTCGTCGCGGAACGCCGTCTCCCACAGGCGCAGGAAGCGCTCCACGTACCAGTGGCGGATGTCCGTCTCGCTCGCGTCCACGTAGATGGAGAAGTCGAAGAAGTCCGACAGGAACGTCTGCGGCAGCCGCCCGCCCTCTACCGGCCCCGTCTGCAGGACGTTGAGCCCCTCCAGGATGAGGATGTCCGGCTGCCGGATGGACTGCGCCTCCTCCGGCACGATGTCGTAGACGAGGTGCGAGTACACCGGCGCCGTCACCTCCTCGCGCCCCGCCTTCAGCTCCGCCAGGAAGCGCACCAGCGCGCGCCGGTCATAGCTCTCCGGAAAGCCCTTGCGGTTCATGACGCCCCGCTCGGCGAGCACCCGGTTCGGATAGAGGAACCCGTCCGTCGTCACCAGCGCCACGCGCGGATGGTCCGGCCAGCGCGCCAGCAGCGCCTGGAGGATGCGCGACGTCGTGCTCTTGCCCACCGCCACGCTGCCCGCGATGGCGATGATGAACGGCACCTTGCGCACCGAATAGCCCAGGAACGCCTGCTGCGCCGCCCACAGCGACTGCGCTGACGCCACCTGCAGGTGCAGCAGTCGCGACAGCGGCAGGTAGACGTCCTCCACCTCCTGGATGTCCAGCCGGTCCCCCAGGCCCCGCAGCTTCTCCACCTCCTCCGCCGTCAACGTCAGCGGCGTGGAGGCCCGGAGCTCGCGCCACGCGTCGCGGTCCAGGTCGACGTACATCGATGCGGCGCGGGGCTTGGTCACGGACATGCCACCCAGCATGAACCAGACCGCCCCGGATCCGGCAAGTGAAGGTAACAACAGGTCTTCCCTGCGATTCTTGACAGCAAGACTTTCCCGCCTCCAACGTGCCCGTCCGCATCCCGGTCGCGCCCGACGGACGCGGGGGCACTCCGCCCTCCTGGAGCCCGTCCCCCGAGGTCCACGCGTGTCCATTTTCTGCGCCCCCGCCCTCCTCGCC
>NZ_RAWR01000257.1:0-13711 GCF_003986945.1 Corallococcus sp. AB018
GTGCTGCCTCCAGGAGGCGGCTGGACGGTCCCGGTCCGGGCTGCTCGCACGGCCGTTTGGGGGGCCGGTGAGGGGGCGACCGCGAGGAATAGCCCGACAGGTGGACTCCTCGCGTCAATCAGGAAGTGAGATACAGTCCGCCCCGCCCCGACCGCGTTCTCCGACGCGGGCTCCCCCAGGTGTGCCTTTGTCCCGTACGAACCCGCGCCTCGATCCCGTGCCCGAATCACCTGATGCATCCGATGCGGCGCCCGGCACCCCGCCTCCTCCACCGGAGTACACCGGCACCCATTCCCGGGAGCTCACCGGGCTGCGTGGGGAGAACACGGCCACCCGGCTGACGGGCTCGGTGGGGCTGCCGGCGACGGAGCCCACGAGCACGGTCATCGCGCCCATGGAGGCCGGAGAGCTGCCCAACGTGGCGGCCATCCGCGGGCTCCGGTTGGATCAGCTGCTGCTGCTCACCACGGGCGCGCTGGTCATCGTGATCGTGGGCCTGCTGGCCGCGCTGTCCGCGAAGACGACGGAGGCGCAGCTCACCGCGACGTCGGACCGCTTCACGCAGCGGCTCCAGTCCCAGGCGCGCGAACTGGGCCAGACGGTGAGCCACACGCTGGCGCTCACCTCCGCCACCAGCCTGCGCGACAACAACTACGCGTTCCTCACGGAAGTGGCGCGCTCCATCATCGCGGACAACCGAAACATCCTGCGCGTGCAGATGTTCGACGCGGACGGGCAGCTCGTCGCGGACAGCGACCCGTCCGCCAAGCTGGGCGAGTCCTCCGGAGGCCGCACCGCGGAGCGCCGCTGGGCCAGCGCCTTCTTCCAGGGCCAGCCCGTCTTCGAGTTCCAGGAGCCGCTCGACTACGGCTCGCAGGCCGGCAAGGGCGTGGTCGTCATCAGCTACTCGCTGGAGGACCTGCAGAAGCAGCTGCATGAGTTGGAGGAGACCAACCGCGCCGCGGTGCGCGCCAACACGCTGCGCATTGTCGGGCTGGGCGTGGGCTTCGTCGTCCTGGCCGGCGTGCTGGCCGCCTTCCAGAGCCGCCGCATCACCAAGCCGCTGGGCGTGCTCACCCACCGCGTGATGCAGCTGGCCGCCGGTGACCTGGGCGCTCGCGCGGGCACGGCGCCGGGCGCGGGCCGCGAGGTGACGACGCTGGGCGTGGTGTTCAACCACATGGCGGAGCGCATCAAGGTCCTGCTGGAGGACGTGCGCGCCAAGGCGCAGCTGGAGCGCGAGGTGTCGCTCGCGCGCACGGTGCAGGAGACGCTCCTGCCGGGCCGCGAGGCCGTGACGGTGGGGCCGCTGCGGCTGGCCGGGCTGGTGGTGCCCGCGGACGCGTGCGGCGGCGACTGGTGGTTCCGCGCCGCGCTGGACGACCGGCGCGTGGTGATTGGCATCGGAGACGTGACGGGCCACGGTCTGTCCACGTCGCTGGTCGCCACCAGCGCCACCAGCGGCTTCGCCTCCGCCATGACGCTGCGCGAGCCGTCGCAGGTGCATGCGCAGATGCTGATCACCGCGCTCAACGTGACGCTGGCCAACGTGGGCCGCGGCGAGCACCAGATGTCCAGCGCGCTCGCGGTCATCGACGTGTACAGCGGCCAGATTGACTACGCGGCGGGCGCCCACCCGGCGGCGGCCGTCTACAACCGGAACACGCGGCAGATTTCGTCGCTGCCGGCGCGCGGTCCGCTGCTGGGCGCGAACGTGGCGTCGCAGTTCACGTCGCGCCAGGCGCAGCTGAGCCCCGGTGACATCGTCGTCTGGTACACGGACGGCCTCACCGAGGCGCGCGACGGTGCCAACCGGCTCTACGGCACGCAGCGGCTGGCCGCCGCGCTCCAGACCCACGCCCACCTCCCCGCCGACGCCCTTCGCGACGCGCTCCTCGCGGACGTGCGCGCGTACAGCGCCGGCCAGCCCCAGCGCGACGACATCACCGTCATCGTCGCCGAATTCAGCCCCGCCCCCTCGCCTTGACGAATCGCATGCGCCCATTCCTTCGTTCCCCGCGCCGCGTCTCCACCGCGCTCGCCCTGCTGGCCACCCTGGCCGGTCCGCCGGCGGCGCTCGCCCAGTTCCGCCCGCCGCCCGCCACCGAGGCGCAGCGCATGACGGAGCAGGGCGAGCAGGCCCTCGTGTCCGCCAACGCCGCCGCCTCCAAGGGTGACAAGAAGGAGGCGGAGGAGAAGTTCAAGAAGGCGCTCCAGCTCTTCGAGCAGGCGCTCACGCAGGAGCCTCAGTCCGTGTTCGCCGCCGCGGGCCTGGGCAGCGCCGCCAACGCGCTCCAGGACTTCCAGCGCACGGTGACGCGCCTTGCGCCGGTGTTCGCGCAGAACCCGCAGGAGCTGTCGCTCGCGTACCCGCTGGGCACCGCGTACTTCAAGCTGCGCCGCTTCCAGGAGGCGGTGCCGGTGCTGGAGCAGGTGGCCGCCGCGGATCAGCCGGACCACCTCATCGTCCACTACTACCTGGCCAGCTACTACCTGTACGTCCAGGACGGGAACCGCGCCGTGATGCGGCTGCAGCGCTACCTGACGCTGCGCCCGGAGAAGCTCGCGGGCAACGACTTCCAGATCCACGAACTGCTGGGCAAGGCGCACCTCCTCCGCCGGGACGCTGTCGCCGCGCGCGCCTCGTTCGAGAAGGCGCAGGCCGGGCGGGCCGAGTCCGCGACGGCGCAGATCGGCCTCGCGGCCGTGCTGGAGATGGAAGGCCACGTGCCGGAGTCCCGCGCGCTCCTGGAGCGGCTGGTGACGAAGTTCCCGCAGGTGGCGGAGCCGAAGGAGCGCCTCGCGCGCCTGTACCTGGCCGCGGGCGACGTGCCGCGCGCGGACCTGCAGGCCACCGCCCTGATGAAGCTGGGCTCCACGCCCGCCGCGCACCTCTTGATGGGTGACGTGCGGCTCGCGCAGAAGCAGCCCGCGCAGGCGGAAGCGGAGTTCCGCAAGGTGCTGGAGCTGCAGCCGGGCCTGCTCCTGGGACAGATTGCCGTGGGCAAGGCGCTCCAGGCGCAGGCGCGCCACGAGGAGGCCATCCAGTTCCTGGAGTCCGCCGTGAAGTCGGGCGGCGGCAGCTTGGAGCTGTGGGCGACGCTGGGCTCCGTCAACCGCCGCGCCGGCCGCTACCAGCGCGCGGTGGAGGTGCACCGGCGCGTGGTGGAGATGGCCCCGCGCCAGGCGCTGGGCCACGTGCTGCTGGGCGCGGATCACTTCGCCACCGGCCAGTGGGACCAGGCCATCGAGGACTACGGCAGCGCGCTCCAGGTGGAACCCAACCACCCCGGCGCGAAGCAGTGGCTGGCCCGGGCCCTGGCCCACCGCGCGAGAGATCGCGCCGGCACCCAGCGCCTGGAAGACGCCGTGCGCGACCTGCGCCGCGCGTATGACCTGGACCGCTCCGTGCCCATGGCCCGCCGGCTGGGTGCCGCGCTCCTGGACAGCCACCAGTTCGCGGAGGCCCGCAAGGTGATGGAGGGCGCGGTGACGCTGCCGGGCGCGACCTGGCGCGAGCACCTGTTGCTCGGTTACGCCCGGCTGGGCGGTGGCGATGCGCAGGCCGCGCTCGCCGCGTTCACCCAGTCTGGTGAGGCCACGCAGGAGCCGGATCAGCGCGCGGAAGCGTCCGCGGGCGCCGCGCTCGCGGAAGTGGAGCTGGGCCAGGTGGACGCCGCCGTGCAGCGGCTGACGGACGCGGGGCCCTCCAAGACGGCCGCGAAGGTGGCGGAGGCGAACCTGCCTCGCGTGCTGGTGCGCCGGGCCCTGGCGAAGCTGGAGACGGGCGACGCCGCCGCGGCGAACCGGGACCTGGACGCGGTGGACCGCCTGGGCACCGGCAAGCGCGCGGACGTGGCGAAGCTGGCCGCCTTCGCCCGGGCGCTCACGCGCGCGGAAGAAGGGAAGTTCGCGGAGGCCACCGCGGGCCTCAAGCGCTCCCTCACGCCCGCGCCGGAATGGTCGTGGCCCAACACGCGCGCGCTCGCGGACGCGTGGGTGCTCTACCGTCAGGGCAAGGTCGCGCCCTCGCGCAAGCTGCTCACCGCCGCGCAGAAGAAGCCCATGCCCGGGCAGCCGAAGTGGATGGGCAACCTCACCGGCGCGCTGCTGCGGCGTGAGGCGGCGCTCGCGTACGCCTCTGGCAACATGAAGGCGTCGGAGAAGGCGCTGAAGGCCGCGCTCGCCGCGACGCCCGACGACGCGCTGGTGCAGCACAACCTGGCGTGCGTGGGGTGGCGCCAGGGCGACAGCGCTTCGGCGCTCGCGACGTGGAAGCGCCTGGAGACCGCCGTACCTGTCGCCTCGCTCAACCTGGGCATCGACGCGCAGGAGCGACGGCATGAACCCGCCGAGGCCGTGGACGCCTGGCGCCGCTACCTGGCCGCTGGCGCGGGCCCCCGCGCTGCCCAGGTGCGGGAATGGAAGGACCGCCTGCAGGGCCTCTATGGACTGGGTGACGCGCAGGGCGTCACGCCGGCCACCGGGGTCGCGGAGGAGACGCCGTGAAGACGCCAGCCCTTGTCGCGCGGGGGAGCCTCCTGCTCGCCGCCGTGCTGTTCGCCGTTTCCGTTGCCAGCCCCGCGTCCGCCGCGCCGAAAAAGGCCACGCTGGGCGTGTTCCTCGCCACGACGCTGTCGGACGGTCAGGAGCGCTTCCAGTACGCGGAGGCGCTCGCCCAGAAGCTGGAGGCCAGCCTGGGCCGCCCCGTTGGCGCCAAGAGCTTTGGCCGCTACGAGGACTTCTCCAAGGCGGTGGGGGAGGGGCAGATCGACTTCGCCGTGGTGGACGGCTGGGCCGCGGTGCAGCTGGGCTCCAAGGCGGATCCGGTGGCATACGCGCCGCGCGCCGGTGAGACGCAGCAGCGCTGGGCCATCATCTCCCTCCAGAAGGGCACCGTGAAGGACCTCGCCGGCAAGCGCATGGCGCTGGTCAAGGGCGCGGGCTCCGCGGATCCGAAGTTCGTCTCCCACGTCGTGCTGGGCGGCGACCTGGATGCCCAGAAGCACTTCAAGCTGGTGCCGGTGCCCAACGTGGAGTCGGCGGTGAAGATGCTGGAGGCCAAGGGCGCGGAGGCCGCGCTCGTGCCGGTGGCGCACGTGCCCAAGGACATGCGGGTGCTCTTCAAGAGCAGCCGGGTGCCGGGCGCCGTGCTGGTGGACCTGAAGGGCGGGGGAGACGCGTTGTCCCAGTCCCTGTCCTCCGTGGGTGCGGTCGCCCCGTTCGACGCCTTCGCCCGCATCCAGGGCCGCGAGTTCGAGGACTTCCGCAAGCTCGTCACCCAGGGCCCCCCGCGCCGTCAGCCCGTCCTCGCGGACTCTCCCGACCTGCGGGTGGAGACGCCCGTGCTCGTCCAATCCGAGTCGCTGGGTCCCGCCCTCCCGCCGTTCGTGGACGACCTGGCCGTCTCCGCCGAACAGCCGGATGACTGATTGCGCCGTGAGCTGATCCGCGCACGGGGTTTCCACCGCCGTGCGCGTGTTTCACCGCGATCGACAGCCATGACTTGGCCTAAGGCGAGTTATTGCGGTAGTTTGAGAAGTCGAGCGGAACGCCACCGTTCAGGGGTGGAAACTCATCCCTGAGAACAATTGCCAGCCGCACCGGCTCTGGTTCCTGGCGCTAGAACCGCGGATACCCCCTGCTTCCCCTCGTGGAATTGAGAACGATGGACTCGACTGAGTACGGTGGATCGCGCACCAACGCGGTGAAGGGGTTTGCCGGTCGGATGGGCGCGCGCGCGTGCCTGACCCTGGTGGTTTGCGCCCTGTCCCTCTTCGCGGTGGAGACGGCCCAGGCCCAGGAGGCCCAGGAGCCCGCCCCCAAGACGCGGACCAAGGCCCCCCGCAAGCGCGCGGCGACCCCGCCGGGCGCCAAGGCCGCCACGCCGGGTGCCAAGGCCGCCACGCCCGGCGCGAAGCCTCCGCGCACGGCGAAGACGCGCCGGGGCGCGAAGGCGCAGCCCCCGCCGACGGACGTGGAGCCCATTCCCGGGGACGAGCCCGCCGCGCAGCCTCCGGCGCTCGCCACCGAGCCGCCGCCCGCGCCGCTCGCCCCCGTGGCCGGCCCTGGCCCGTCCGTTTCGGATCCGCTGCCCGTGGCCTCGCCGTCGCCGTATGACGGGCCGCTGACTTCGGACATCCCGTCCAACCCGCCGCCCGCGCCCACGCTGGGTGCCGGCGCGGTGCTCCCGTCGTCACAGCCGCGCACGGCGGACAACGTCCCGGACCGCGCGCCCTTCACGGAGCCCACCTCCGACCGCGCGCTGCCGCCGCCCTCCAGCCTCTCCGGCCTGGACGGCCCGGACCTGGGCGGTGGCGACGACCTGGAGCAGAACATCAACAGGGCGCTGAGCGAGGCCGTCGTCACCACGGCGTCCAAGCGCAGCCAGCGCATCTCCGACGTGCCCCTCACGGTGTCGTGGATCCCCGCGGAGGAACTGGAGGGCACCGGCCAGTTCTCGCTCTGCGAGGCCATCCAGTACTTCCCCGGCATGGAGTGCCGCCGGGGCTCCATGCGCAAGGCGGCGGTGAGCGCGCGCGGCCTGGGCTCCAACTACCTGTCCAACCGCCTCCTGCTCCTCAAGGACGGCCGTCCGCTGACGGACCCCTGGACGGGCCAGTTCTACGCGGATGAGACGACGCCGCTCACCAACCTGAAGCAGGTGGAAGTCATCCGCGGCCCGGGCTCGTCGCTCTACGGCTCCAACGCCTTCAGCGGCGTCATCAACATCATCGAGCGCCAGCCCGCGGACCTCATCGCCAAGGGCCAGAACGTGGGCGCCGACGCGCGCATCCTCGCGGGCCAGGACAAGACCTGGCGCCTGCAGACCAACGTCGCCGGCCGCGGCGGCCCGGTGGAGGCGCTGCTCGGCTACTACGGCTTCGGCTCGGACGGCCCGCAGCTCTTCAACAACCCGCAGCTGAACCAGACGGACACCAACGAGGACTCGCTGGTCCACCAGGTGAACGGCAAGGTCCGCGTGGGTCCTCTCGCGCTGGACGCGGACTTCACGGACGGCAACATCGGCCGGCCCGGTGGTCAGAACATCTCCACCGTGGGCAACTGCGGCCGCTGCCACTACACCGCGCAGGACAACGAGCACGTCCAGAACCTGAACACCGCCCTGCAGCTGGATCAGCAGGTGACGGACAACGTGCGCGTGTTCGCCCAGGCCTACGCCTTCTTCAAGCGCCGCAACGTGACGCTGGAGAATGAAATCACCGGCGCCCTGGAGGACACGCTGGGCAAGCGCAGCCGCCTGGGCGGTGAGGCGCGCGCGCTGTTCTCCCTGGACAAGCTCTCCGTCACCGTCGGCGGCGACGTGAAGGCCGACCAGGTGAACAACCAGAACATCCTGCCCGGCCTGACCCTGGACGACACGAAGCAGACCATCCTGGGCGGCTTCGTGGACGCGGAGTACCGCATCACGGACCGGCTGGTAGTGGGCGCGGGCGCTCGCTACGACAACTACCAGATCCCCTCCAAGGTCTGGGAGGCGAAGACGGATCAGGTGTCCCCGCGCGCCAGCGTCGTGTTCCACGCCATCCCGGAGCTGCTCACGCTGCGCACCAACTACGGCCGCGCCTTCCGCGCGCCCACGCTGGCGGAGCTGGCCATCAACCAGCAGATGTACGCCGCGACGCTCCTGGGCAACCCGTCCCTGCGCGCGGAGACGCTGGACACGGTGGAGGCGGCGGTGGACTTCTGGCCGCTGGACCGCAGGGTGCGCCTGACGGGCACGGGCTTCTACAACCGCGCCCGCAACTTCATCAATCAGGAGCTCCTCTTCGGCTCCACGTCCCAGTTCAAGAACCTGGGTGACGCGCGCGTGGCGGGCTTCGAGGCGGAAGCGGCGGCGCAGGTGCCGTCCCTCAACTCGTCCTTCGACGTGGCCTACCAGTTCCTGGACGCCCAGGCGCTGCCGGTGGGCGGCGGATCCAGCTACCCGCTGGACTACGCGCCCAGCCACCGCGTCTACCTGCGCGGCCGCACCAACATCGGCAAGTTCGCCTTCGTGGAGCTCTACGGCCTGTTCGTGGGCGCCCGGTATGATCCGGGCTTCGTGGTGGACGAGAACGCCGGCACCACCACCCGCGTGAAGCTGCCCAGCTACATCACCGCGACCGCGCGCGTGGGCTTCAACGTCCACGAGCGCGTGGCGGTGTCACTGTTGGGCACGAACCTCTTCAACGCGAAGTACGAGGAGTCCCACGGCTTCCCCGCACCGCCGCTGGGCGTCTTCACAGAAGTTCGACTCCATTATTAGGGCGCTGTTTGGATACCGTCGCCGCCGTGAAGGATGCTCCCCTGAAGTTGACGCCGGACACGACGCTCACGCCGGAGGCGCTGGAGAAGGCCTCCGGAGTGCTGGCCCGGGACGGCCTGTTGTTGGGGCGCGGTGACGACGCGGCGCCGCAGCTGGTGCTGTTCGACGGGCGGTTCACTCCCGCCCACGCCGCGCTCCTGGAACGCCGTCCCCCGGCGCTGCTGCTGGCCACCCGTGAGGGCGGCCAGCCGTCCGCCTGGGAGGCGCGGCTGTTGAGCGCGCTGTTGCGCGGCGAGCCCATGATCCCCAAGGAGGCAGCCACGTCCGTGGCGTGGCTGGGCAGCGTGGCGGAGGTGACGGCCGTGGGCGAGCGCGCGGCCGAGGCCGTCCTCCAGGCTGGCGGCTCCAAGGGCGCGGCCAGCCGGGTGGCGGATGTCGTCCATGAGATTGGCGTGAACGCGCTGCTCGACGCGCCAGTGGACGGAAGCGGCGAGCCGAAGTACGCCCACCGGCGCGGCCAGGTGCAGGCGGTGGCGGATGAAGACCGCTGCCTGGTGTCGTGGGCGGTAGCGGACGGCAGGGCGTGGCTGGAGGCGACGGACCGCTTCGGCCGCCTGTCGGTGTCACCGTTGGTGCGGGTGGTGAAGGCCTGGGGTGAGAAGGCGCAGGTGGATGCTTCGGGTGGTGGCGCGGGCCTGGGTCTGCGGCGCATCCTGGAGCACAGCGACGCAGTGGCGGTGAGGGTGACTCCGGGAAAGCGCACACAGTTCGCCTGTGGAGTGGACCTGGGCGACGGTCGCCGCCGGGCCGCGCAGCCCAAGTCGCTGCTGTTCAGTCTGGAACGAGGGTAGGCGGGTGGAGAGCCAAACTTCCAATGCCAGCATCACCTCCCTGCGCGTGGGCAGTCTGACCCACGTGCGCGTGGCCGGGGTGATCGACGAAACCTTCCCCCTCACGCCAGCCTCCAAGGGCATCCAGGGCCTGGTGGTGGTGGACCTGGGCCTGGTGGAGCGGATCAGCTCCTTCGGTGTGCGCCGGTGGATTGAGTTCGCCGGCCACCCGCCGCAGGGCGTGTCGGGGCTGTACGTCGTCAACGCGCCGCCGGTGGTGGTGGATCAGCTCAACATGGTGGAGGGCTTCGCGGGCGTCGCGCGCGTGCTCTCGCTGTTGGCGCCGTACACGTGCCGCTTCTGCAAGGAGGACCGGCTGCGGCTGGTCCGCCTGGTGGAGGAGGCGAAGGTGCTGGAGCAGGGAGGGGCCCCGCCGCACCAGTGCCCGGTGTGCTCCCAGCCGCTGGAGTTCGCGGACGAGCCCACGGAGTTCTTCGACTTCGCGCGCCGCCAGCAGTTCTCCGCGGTGGATCCCGCGGTGCTGCGCTACCTGCGCTCCGGCATCCCATCGGAGCCGTCCGAGCTCTCGTCGCACCTGAAGATCGTCCAGGACGACATCACCTTCATCACCCTGGCCAGTACGCTCAAGGGCGACCTCAACGTGCGCCGGCTGGCGTCCGGCCTGGAGGGGCGCGTCGCGTTCGACTGCTGCCACGTGAGCGTGGTGGAGCAGGAAGCGCTGCCGCGCATCGAACAGGTGCTGGAGGTGGCCGCGCAGGGCGCCCAGGTGGTGCTCTGCCGCGTGCCGCCGCCGCTGCTGGCCGTGCTGGCGAAGTCCACCAAGACGCTGCCCGCGAAGCTGGCCACGCTGTGGCTGCCGTGTGACTGCCGCAACTGCGGCCAGGTCACCCACCAGCGCATCCAGACCTCCGAGTACCTGGAGGTGCTGCGCGCCAAGGGCACCATGGAGCGCGTGTGCCCCGTCTGCGGCGGCAGCTCCCGGGCTCCGGCGCTCGCGCAGTTCCAGGGGCTGCTCGCGCGCACGCCGCTCACCGACAAGCCGCTGGAGGACATCGAGGCGCTGGAGCAGCGCGCGCTCAGTCAGTACCTCTTCGGCTCCACCAACACGGACCCCGGCGCCCGGGGCTCGTCAGCCACGGACACGCACACCAGCGGCGCGCGGCTGCAGATCATCCGCCGGCTGGGGCAGGGCGGCATGGCGGAAGTGTTTCTCGCCAAGCAGCAGGGCGTGAAGGGCTTCGAGAAGTTCGTGGTGATGAAGAAGATTCTCGCGCAGTTCGCTGAGAATCCTGAGTTCGTCGACATGCTCTTCGCGGAGGCCCGCGCCAACGCGCGCCTCACGCACCCCAACGTCGTGCAGACCTTCGACGTGGGCGTGACGGACGGCGTGGCGTACATCCTGATGGAGTACGTGCGCGGCCCGGACCTGAAGCGCCTGCTCACGGAGCTGCGCCGCAAGGGCATGGCGCTGCCGCTGGAGCACGCGCTGCGCATCGTGGCGGAGGTCGCCGCGGGCCTGCACTACGCGCACAGCTACGTGGACCCTTCCGGCACGGCGCACCCGGTGGTGCACCGCGACGTCAGCCCCCACAACGTGCTGGTGTCGCTGGACGGCGCCATCAAGCTGTCGGACTTCGGCATCGCCAAGGTGCAGGGCGAGGAGCACACGCAGGCGGGCGTCATCAAGGGGAAGATTTCGTACCTCTCCCCGGAGGCCGCCAGCGGCCGCCCGCTGGACTGGCGCAACGACGTGTTCGCGCTGGGCGTGGTGCTCTTCGAACTGCTCACCGGCCAGCTGCCGTTCCGCCGGGACCATGACGCGGCCACGCTCGCGGCCATCGTGCGCGAGCCCGCGCCGGTGCCCTCGCAGCTGCGGCCCCACATCCCGCAGGACGTGTCGGACCTCATCCTGCGCGCGCTGGTGAAGGACCCGGCGCGGCGCACGCCCTCCGCGGCGGCGATGCGCGAGGAGATTGAAGCCGTCATCGCGCACCACCGGCTGTCCTCGTCGCCCGCGTCGGTGGCGCAGTTCTTCAAGGAGACGCTGGGCGACCGGCTCTCCGAGTACGCGCCGTCGTCCATCGCCGGCCCGGGGACGGGCTCCAACCCCCGGGCGCTGATGCCGGGCACGGGCTCGCACTCGCGCAACGTGGGCACGGGCTCGGGCAGCGACATGCGGGCCCCGTCGGACCTGTCCCGTCCGCCCGTGCGCGGTGGTTCCGGCAGCATGCCCCGGATGGAGCCGCCCCCGGTGGCTTCCCCGACGGAGCCCGCCGAGCGGGGCACCGAGGTCGTCTCCGTCAACGGGCCGCCCATGGCCTCCGCGCCTCCGGTGGCACCGCCCGTGGCCGCCGCGCCCCGTCCGTCGCGCCCGGCCGCGCCTCCGCCCACGTCGCCGATGCCGCCGCCCACCGCGGTGCGCCCCGCGGCGTCCGCCAACGTGCCCACGCGCGTGGGGCCTCCGCCGCAGGCGCCCGCGCGTCCGTCGGTGGCGGTGCCCTCCGTCGCCCCGCTGACCGCGGCTCCGCAGCCGCACCCCGTGGCAGCGCCCCCGTCGCATGGGGGCACCCACGCGCAATACGGGGCCGCCCACGCGCAGCAGGGAAGCGCCCCGCCGCCGCCGCTGGGGCACCATGCGCCGCCGCCGACCGGCTCCCACGCGGCCTATGGGGGACACCACCCCTCGCCCGTGGCCGCGCCGCCGCCGCACGTGGCTGCCCCGCATGCTCCGCCGGTGTCCGCCCCCGTGGCCCCGCCCGCGCGGCCTCCGGCGGCTCCCGTGGCCGCGCCGCCGGCCCCCGTCCACGCGGTCTCCCCCACGGCTCCGGCGCCCGGCGCCGAAGCGACGGGGAAGGGGATGACGCCCGGTCAGCGCAAGGGGCTCATCGTGGGCGGTGTGGGCCTGGTGCTCGCGGGGCTCGCGCTGGTGTTCCTGCTGCCCAAGGGCGGCGTGGAGGTGCGCAACGCCCAGGAGGGTGAGCGCGTCTACGTGTCCGGCGTCCTGCTGGATGCGAGCCAGGGCCTGCCCGAAGGCACCGCCGGCTGGCTCATCTCCACGGCCGTGGACGGCAAGCTGCACCGCTTCGGCAAGGTGCCGAGGTCGGAGCACATCGACCTGCGCACGCTCGCGGACGCCCCGCCCCAGGCGGAGGCCCGGGGCATGCTCAGCATCACCGGTGCCCAGGGCTGCCGCGTGGCGCTGGGCTCGCAGGTGCTGGAGGGCCAGACGCCCCTGTCCAACCAGATGCCCGCGGGGCGCGAGTTCGAGGTGCGCGTCACCTGCGGCGGCAAGCCCGACGTCGTCCGCTGGGTGATGGCCGTTCCGGGGCAGGGCGTCGTGCTGGACGTGCCCTGAGCCGGACGGAATGTCCCGTGCCGGAGGACACCGCTGACAAAGCGGCCCTCCGGTCGGTGAGGCCGTGCGGGGCCTACAGCTTCTTCAGCAGGAAGGCCCGGTACGTGCCGTAGCCCGGCAGGTCCTCGCCGAGCGAGCCGTCCACCTTCGCGCGCAGGGTGAGCGTGCCGTCTGTCAGGTCCAGCGTGAAGCCCGGCGCGTCCGTGTGGACGATGTGCAACGTCTGGATGCCTTCCCGGACGGCCTGCTTTCCGATGGCGTCGCTACAGACGGACTTCATGTCGTCGATGAGCCGGTCGAAGACGCCGTTGGAGAGCATCTGGATGGCGGCCACGGTGGTGAAGCTCGCCTCGTCCAGCGTCACCTGGATGTCCGCGCCCGCCGCGGCCCCCTTCAGCTCCGCCACCTTCGAGGCGAAGGTGTCGTTCTTGAACGCGGCCATCTCCGACCGTTCGGCGAGACCCATGGTGTTCGTGCTCCGTGCTGTGTCCGGGCGGGAATGCCTGAAAGAAGGCGGAAACCTCGTGGACAGGCCGCCCGTGTGTCAACGCCCTCAGTCGTGGGTGCCCACGTGCAGGTCGCCGTGGCGCGTGCAGACCCAGTGGAAGGCGCAGGAGCAGGCCACCGCGCGGGCATGCGTGCAGCACCGGCCCCCGAAGTCCTCCGGGAGGACTTCGCGCTCGGGAGGTGGCGGGTCGGGCAGCTCCTTGGGGGCGCCCCGCCCGGAGTCCGCGGGTGCGCTGCCGCAGCAGCCGCGCACGAGGCACTCGGGACACAGGGACAATTCGCAGTGCGCGCACCAGTCGAACACCTCTCCGGCGGTGCCACGGCGCTCACAACCTCCACAGGCGTCGAACATGGGCAGCCTCCTTGCTCACCTGCGAGGAAGGTAGAGGAGGGGTCCGACATCACGGGGCGTGCGGGAACGTCTGGCGCTCCGGGAGGAGGGAAGCGACGGCTGGCCGACGCTCGCGCCACGCACCTTCCACGGGTGGACGGGAATCAGGACGCACGCCGGTCCGTGAGCCCTTGCGGCGTTGGCCGGGGATTCGCATGGAACAGGGGCTCACGTAGTTCCAGTTTTTCGGGGAGGACGCAGTCATGCGCAGACACCGCCGCATCATCGGAGTGTTCGGCTCCGGGGCGCACTCCCACGACGAGTGGGTCGTCCCCCTGGCGCGGTGGATTGCGGAGGCCGGGTTCGACCTGCTCACCGGCGCGGGTGGCGGCGTCATG
>NZ_RAWR01000258.1:0-13592 GCF_003986945.1 Corallococcus sp. AB018
GTCGCCGGGCAGCCTGCCGGGGGGCGGAGGGCCAGCAAACCGTTTTCGGAAAGGAGCCCGCCGAAATGTCGGACGCCGGTGGTAGGCATACGCACCAGGTAGGGGCGCCGGTTCGTTGATCCGGGGGTAAGGTCGTGAGAGAAGGTCGGGGATGGCGTTGACGCAGCAGGCGAAGACAGGCAAGGCGGCGGACGTGGTGCTGCCCGACGTGGACACGACTCCGGAAGTCGGAACGGGAGAGGCCCCCGCGGGTGCGCGGGAGATCGCTTCCCTGACCCCGATGATGCGCCAGTACCTGGAGGTGAAGGCGCTCCATCCGGACACGGTGCTCTTCTTCCGGCTGGGTGACTTCTACGAGATGTTCTTCGAGGACGCGGTGAAGGCCTCGGAGCTTCTCCAGATCACCCTCACGGCCCGGGCCAAGGGCGCGGACAAGATCCCCATGTGCGGGGTGCCGTACCACTCCTCGCGCCGGTACATCGCGAAGCTGGTGGAGCACGGCCTCAAGGTCGCCATCTGCGAGCAGGTGACGGAGCCGGGCGCGGGGCCGGGCATCGTGCAGCGGGAAGTCACGCGGGTCATCACCCCCGGCATGGTGCTGGACGACGAGGTGCTGGAGCCGCAGGCCAGCAACTTCCTCGCGGCCGTGTGCTGGGGGGAAGCGGGCTTCGGCGCGGCGCTGCTGGAGGCGTCCACCGGCGAGTTCTACACCTTCGAGGCGCAGGGCCTGTCGGAGCTGGTGGAGGGCCTGTCGCGCGTGGAGCCGCGCGAGCTGCTGGTGCCGCAGGGCATGCGGGACGCGCCGGAGGTGGTTCAGGTGTGCCAGCGGCTGTCGCGCGTGCCGGCCGTGGCGGAGAGCGAGGGCGCGGCCTTCGAGCACACCCGGGCCTCCGCGTTCCTGCGCTCGCACTTCAACGTGCAGTCGCTGTCCGCGTTCGGGTTGGACGGCTCGCCGCTGGCCACCGGGGCGGCCGGGGCCGCGCTGCGCTACCTCAAGGACACGCAGAAGACGCCCGCGGCGCACGTGGACCGGCTGTCGCGCCAGGAGCGCGCGGGCTGCCTGGTGATGGACGAGTCCTCGCGGGGCAACCTGGAGGTGCTCAAGAGCCTGCGCGACGGCGGCCGCAAGGGGTCGCTGCTGGGCGTGTTGGACAGGACGGCCACGGGCCTGGGCGCGCGGAAGCTGGCGCGCTGGCTGTCCGCGCCGCTGTGCTCGCTGCCGGAGATCGAAGCGCGGCTGGACGCGGTGGAGGAGCTGTCCGGCAAGAGCGTGTGGCGCGAGGAGCTGGTGGCCACCCTCAAGGAGGTGGGCGACCTGGAGCGGCTTTGCGGCCGGCTGTCGCTGGGCGCGGGCAACGCTCGTGACTTGCGCGCGTTGGGGCTGTCGCTGACGCAGCTGCCGAAGCTGGGCGCGGCGCTCGCGCGGTGTGACGCGTCGCTCTTGAAGTCGCTGTCCGGGCCGCTGGGCGCGCTGCCGGAGCTGGCGGACCTGCTGATGCGCGCGGTGACGGACGAGCCGCCGGTGGTCATCCGCGACGGCGGCTTCATCCGGCCGGGCTACCACGCGGAGCTGGATGACCTGGTGGCGCTGTCCACCACGGGCAAGGACTACCTGCTCAAGCTGGAGCAGCGGGAGAAGGACCGCACGGGCATCTCCTCGCTGAAGATCCGCTACAACAAGGTGTTCGGCTACTACCTGGAGGTGACGAAGGCGAACCTCCACGCGGTGCCCAAGGACTACATCCGCAAGCAGACCACGGTGGGCGCGGAGCGCTTCGTCACCGAGGAGCTGAAGGAGTACGAGGAGAAGGTCCTCACCGCGGAGGAGCGCCGCGTGGTGCTGGAGCTCCAGCTGTTCGAGGAGCTGCGCACGAAGGTCATCGCCGCGGCGCCGCGCATCCGTTCCGCGGCGGAGGCGGTGGCCACGGCGGACGCGCTGGTGTCCTTCGCGCGGTGCGCGGCGGAGTACGGCTATACGCGGCCCCAGGTGGACACGGGCGAGGGGCTGACGATCACGGGCGGCCGGCACCCGGTGGTGGAGCGGATGCTGGGCTCCGGCGAGTCCTTCGTCCCCAACGACGTGCGGTTGGATCCAGAGGACGCGCAGCTGCTGGTCATCACCGGCCCGAACATGGCGGGCAAGAGCACGGTGATGCGGCAGGTGGCGCTGACGGCGCTGATGGCGCAGGCGGGCTCGTTCGTGCCGGCGAAGGCGGCGCGCATCGGCCTGTGCGACCGAATCTTCACGCGCGTGGGCGCGGCGGACAATCTGGCCCGAGGGCAGTCCACGTTCATGGTGGAGATGACGGAGACGAGCCACATCCTCCATCACGCCACGAGGAAGAGCCTGGTCATCCTGGATGAGATTGGCCGTGGCACGTCCACGTTCGACGGCTTGTCCATCGCGTGGGCGGTGGCGGAGCACATCCACGACAAGGTGGGCGCGCGTTCGCTCTTCGCCACGCACTACCACGAGCTGGTGGACCTGGCGCGCGAGCGGCCCCGGGTGAAGAACCTGTGCATCGCCGTGAAGGAGCAGGGCGGCAAGGTCATCTTCCTGCGCAAGCTGATTCCTGGCGGGGCCAGCCGCTCCTACGGCATCGAGGTCGCGAAGCTCGCGGGCCTGCCGCCGGAGGTGGTGTCGCGCGCCCGCGAGCTGCTCCAGAACCTGGAGTCCGGCGAGCTGGATGACGCGGGACGTCCCCGCGTGGCGGTGCGCTCCACGAAGCGCGTGGCCCCGGTGAACGCGGGACAGCTGGGCCTGTTCGGTGGGGCTCCGCAGCCGGCTCCCGTGGCCGCGCCTCCCGAGCATGCGGAGGTGCTGGAGTCACTCCGGACCGCATCCATCGACCGGATGACGCCGCTGGACGCGCTCAACCTGCTGGCGAAGCTGAAGCAAACGTTGGGTACCTCCTGAGAGGCGGAGGGCGTCGCGCCGGTCATGAAGAACACCTGATAGATTCAGCATGGTGGACTTTTAAAGTTCAATAAGTGAAGACTCCCCGTGCGGCGCGCTCGCGCCCCTGCTCATGCCCGGAGGAGTCATGACCCCGTCCACCCCCGACCGCGGAGGTAGCACCCAGCCCGCGCGTCGCCAGCCTCCGCCGACGCCCGCGGCGCCGCGCTTCCTCTTCTGCGTCGATGGCATCCGTTACGAGGCCGTCCGCGAGCTGGTGCGGATGCAGACGGGGGAGCTGCTGATGTTGGCCCGTCGGAGACAGGAAGCAGACGACGCATTGTCGGGCCTCTGCCTCGTGCGCAGGCTGCCCAACCCCTCCACCTACCTGCGCCGCAAGCGGCTGGTGGAGGAGGTCCAGCTGGCTTTCCGCCTCAACCATCCCGGCATCGCCCAGGTCTACTTCCGGAAGGTGCACGAGGACTTCCTGCACGTCGTCATGGAGCACGTGGACGGGCCTTCGCTGGAGACGCTGGTCAGCGCAGGGGTTGCGCGCGGCAGGCCTGTCTCCGAGGCCTTTGGCCTCTACGTGGGCGCGGAGCTCGCGGAGGCGTTGCTCCATGCACACGCGCTGACGGACGAGGAGGGCAGGCCGCTCGGCATCATCCACCGCGACGTCAATCCCCGGCACGTCTACGTGGGTGCGCACGGCGGAGTGAAGCTGACGAACTTCGGCGCGGCGTACTCGATGATGGTGGGGCGCGAGGAGTCCCCCATGAACCTCGTCCGGGGGGACGTGGCCTATGCCTCGCCCGAGTACCTGGAAAAGCAGCCGCTGTCTCCGCGCTCCGACGTCTTCAGCCTGGGCGTGCTGCTGGTGGAGTTACTCACCGGCAAGCACCTCTTCGACGTGCAGGACGTGCACCTGGTCCCCACGGGACTGGCGCCCCTGCGGATTGAGATCCTCCCCTCCCTGCCGCTGACGCAGATGCGCATCCTGCTCGCGAGGTTCAGCCCTGCGGACGTCGAAGCGGCGGTCGCGGGGCTCTCGCCGGACGTGAAGGCGCTGCTGCACACGGCCCTGCGAGCCGACCCGACGGAGCGCTTCGCCACGGCGGCGGACCTGTGTGGCGCGCTCCGTGCCGCGTTGGCGGAACGGGACCCGGGCTATGGGCGCCACGAGGCTTCCGAAGAGGTGGCGCTCGTGCTGGCCGAGGGCAGTTGCCTGCGGGACGCGGTGGAGTTCGGCGAGGGTGGCCTCTTCCCTGAAGGACTGGAGGAGCACGAGTTCGGAGGACTGCCCCCGCGGAAGTAGCCGCCTTCAGCGGGTCAGGACGGTGGCGACATGAAGGAGCGCCTCCAGCTTCTCCGCGTCCAGCTTGCGCGCGAGGTAGAGCAGCCGCCGCAGGGCGGGGGTCTCGTCCTCACGCGGGCGCGGGCGCTGGCCCTTGCGGCCTCGCACCAGGGCGGTGAGGCCCAGCATGTCCTCCGGGGACACCTTCAGCTCCGTGCACAGCCGGTAGAGCGTTGGGACGCTGGGCAGCATCTTCCCGCGCTCCAGGCGGCTGTAGACGGTGGAGAGAAGGCCGACGCGGGGGCCTACCTCGGCTTGCGTCAGGCCCTGCTCTTCGCGGGCGGCACGGGCGGTTCTGCCGAGGGTGATGGCCAGTTCTTCATTCATGGGACCCGCTCGGGAGCAGGTGGAGGAGGATGCGCAGCTGGGGCATCCCAGGTGCCGCGCGAGGTTTATCAGACGACACCGGGCTGCTGGCAGCGTGCACGCCCGCGCGGAGAGGACGTCGCATGCGAGTGGCCCGAAGTTCCCGAGGAAGGACGTCATGAGGCCGCCACCCGCCATCCTGCCGCCCGGGGCCGAGGTGCTGGGCTACGCGGTGGAGTGTCAGCTGGGGCAGGGCGGCTTCGGCACGGTGTACCTCGCGCGCAACGCGGGCCAGCCCTTCGCCTTGAAGCTGCTGCACCTGCCCCGCGTGGGTGAGCGGGTGGAGCGGGAGGTCTCCATCCTCTTGAAGCTGCACCACCCCAACGTGGTGGGACTTCAGGGATACGGCTTGTGGCCGCCCGGGGCGCCGCAATTCGCCGTCATCGCCATGGAGTACGTGGACGGGCGCCGGCTGGACGTCTGGGCGGACGAAGAGAACCCCACTGCGCGACAGGTGGCGCGCGTGGTGCTGGGCGTGGCGCGGGCGCTGGCGGCTTCGCACGCGGTGGGAGTGCTGCACCGGGATGTGAAGGAAGCCAACATCATGGTGCGGGCCTCGGACGGCGTGGCCAAGCTGCTGGACTTCGGCATCGGCGATTACGAGGGCGCGCGGGGGCTGACGGTGGACATCCTTCCGCCGGCGACGCCGGAGTACCGCGCCCCGGAGGCGTGGCGCTTCTTCCGGAAGCATGTCCACGTGCTCGGTGCCCGTTACGAGGCCGGGCCTCCGGACGATTTATGGGCAATGGGCCTGGTCCTCTACGCGCTGCTGACGGCACGGAAGCCTTTCGACGAGGCCGACGACCCCAGCTTCATCGAGGCCGTCATGAACCGCGAGCCGGTGGCGCCGCACGTGGAGAACGCACGGGTCCCCCGAGCGCTGAGCGATGTGTGCATGCGCCTGCTGGAGAAGACGCCGGAGACGCGCACGTTGAGTGCCCTGGCCGCCGTGACGGATTTGGAGCGGGTGCTGGCGGGCGCGGACGCGCAGTGGAACGTGCCGCTCTGCGATGCCTACGGTGAGGACAGCGCGACGACGGAAGGGGGCCGGGACAGCGAGGAACTGTGGCTGCGTGCGCCCCTGTACCGGCCCCGCCGGGGCAAGCGGGCAGCTCCGCCCGCCGCCGAAGCCGCGATGGCCGTCCCCCAACCCCTCGTGAAGGCGGCGCCGAAACCACGTGGGCGTTCGCGGGCGTGGACGACGGTTGCGCTGGTCCTGGTGCTGTTCGCAGCGGGGGCGACGCGGATGCTCTGGCCGTCCCGAATCGAGGGGGGCGACCCGGCCCGTCAGGAAGTAGCGGCTTCCTCCGAGTCGCCTCAAGCTGACCGCGCCGCGGCCCCCACCGGGCCGGAGGCCACCGCCGCGGCCGTCGCGCTCCCCGCGACGCTCCAGGAGGATTCAGCCACCGTGACGACGCCGCCGAAAGACACGCAGCCCCTTCGTTTTCCCCAGAAGCCCGCGAAGAAAGGACTGGGCGTCATGGCCCGTGCGGTGAGCACTGCGGCGGCTTGCACGGCGCTCGCGTGTCCTGGACCGCAGGTGCGCCAGCCTCCGCCGCCGGAGCCGTGTCCGATTGGCTCGGCGAAGGCCATGGCGAAGTGGGGGATAGCCATTGGGGACAAGCATCCGGCGCGCTTAGCCATGGGAGATCCCCGGGTCATTTCAATCGGAGAGGGGCCCGTTGAGGTCTACAGCATTGGCGACTGGAAGGGCCTTCCGGGCAGGACCGCCCTGTCAGGGCGGAGCATCGTGCGTGACCGTGTCTATGCTCGCCTCACCTGGGCGACGACGCCCGAGGGCGACAGCTTTCCCGTCTGTTTTGACGTCCATGCGGAAGAGGGGCCGAGGGGGGTGGCGCGAGAACCAGGCGACGACGCTCCCTCCCGGGCGCGCATCTTTACGATCGCCGATGTGAAGGCGGTCGCTGAGTTCGAATAGCGAATCGAACGGAAAGATTGTCGAGTGCCTCCTTCATCACGGGTCGTCCTCCTGGGTCTGCTTCTCATAGGGAATGCGGTGGCTGCGCAGCCGGAGGCTTCGTCTTCAGTGCCAGGTGCGCGGCGCATCGAATTGAGCCCGGAGGGTACAGAGGGCGTCAGTGAAGTCGTGGTCAGCCCGGGCCTTTCCACGATGCTTCTCTTCGACTCGGAGTTGCAGCGGGAGAGCATTGAACTGGAAGACCGACAACGCTTCTCCCTGGTCGATGTGGGGCAGGCCACCCTCAGGATCGTGCCTTCGGTGAGCACCACTCCGGGCGATCGGTTCAAGATGACAGTGCGCTTCCGGAACGGTGCGGCGCCATCGACCGCCGTGTTCCTGCTGAAGGTGCATCCCGCGAAAGCAGAGGCCACCATCGAGGTCTATCGGAATCAGCGGACGATTGAGACGTATCAGCAGGAAATCCGGGATGCGCGCGCGGAGGTCTTGCGTTGCAAGGGCGAACTGGCTCGGATGGCGTCTGACCACGAGATGCCGGGTGGATTGACGGGGCTCCTCATCCATGACGGATTGGACCCGAGCGGTGTGGCGGGTCAGGTCCTGACAAGGGACATCGCGAAGACACCGGCCAGCGGACTGAAGGCGACCACCTTCAAAAGCTATCGCTCCAGCAAGTTGGTGGCCGTGGATGTATGGATTGAGGTGAAGTCCGGAGCGCTGCCGTGGAGGGCGGAGGGGGCGACGCTCAAAGACAGGTCTGGCCAGGAGTTGAAGGTCCTGCATGTGTGGCAAGCAACGTCCATCCTTCCGGGAAAACGCGAAGGACGCGTGATCGTGGAGGCAGAGGCTCCGGCGGCCGAAGTCCACGGGCCCTTCTCGCTCAAGCTCTGGGAGGCAGATGGGCCTCGGAGCATCACGCTCGGGAATGTGACCTTCCCTTGAGCGCGGGCGGCCTGGTTCATGGCCGACCCTCCATTTCCCGGGATGCAACCCGGCCTGAATACACACCGACTCCATCGTGTCCGTGAGATTGGGAGCAATCGATGCTCTCTTCACGAAAAGGCAGACATGATGAGTCGCTTCAGACTTCCGTCGACATCTTCTGTAACAACCCTGCTGGCGGTGGCCGCTCTATCGGCCCCGTCACTGGCGCTGGCGGCGTCCACGACGGTGACGCTCACGCCCGTCGCGGACTCCTACGTCTCGCCGGACGGACCGGACTCGAATTTCGGGAACCATGGGACGTTCATCGTGAACCGGGGGTACGCCGAGGCCTACCTGCGGTTCGACTTGAGCAGTCTGCCCGCGAACGCGGTCATCACGGCCGCCAGCCTCAGCGCGCTGGCCTATGACGGCTACGCGTACGGGGGCGACGGCAACGTGTACACGTCCTTCGTCGCGAATGACTCGTGGCAAGAGATGGGCATCACCTGGAACAACCGGCCCGCACCGGCGGCGACCCCGGTGGGCGAGTGGTTCCTCTGGTACGACTTCACGCCGGAGGACAAGCGGGGCATCAACTCCAATGCCGCGCTCATCCCCGTGGTGCAGGGGGAGCTGGCGGGTGACAAGCAGGTGAGCTTCCGGCTGCACTCGCCGGGCTACAAGACGCGCTACCGCTCGCGTGAGGTCACCAACGCGGCCCAGCGTCCGGCGCTGACGCTCACCTATGAGTTGGGACCCGTCACCACGGTGCTGGAGCCGGAGGCGGATGCCTACGTCAACCACGACTACTGGGGGGAGTCCGACTGGAACTACGGAAGCGCGCAGGAGTTGGTCATCAACTACGGCTTCGACCGGAAGATCTTCCTGCGGTTCAACCTGGCCAGCATCCCCGCGGGGGCGGTCATCCAGTCCGTGAAGCTGTCCGCCACGGCGTTCTGGGGCGTTTCGCCCGGTGGCGATGGCAACGTCTACACGTACCTGGTGCCGGACAACAACTGGGGTGAGTACAGCATCACGTACAACAACCAGCCTGCGGCCACCGGTTCCCCCCTGGGTTGGTGGTGGCTCTGGTACCCCACCAACAACCCGTACTTCGACCAGGTGGGCGTCACGGAGGATACGAACTTCATCCCCGTTCTCCAGGCCGCCTCGGATGCCTCCGACCGGCGGGTCTCCTTCCGGCTCTCCAGCCCGTACTACCTCACGAGCTACTACTCGCGTGAGTCCCCGGACGCGTCGAAGCATCCCAAGCTGGAGGTGACGTACCTGCCGTAAGGCCGCGGGCCCTGTACTGAAGGGCAGGGCGCCCCCACGCAATCGCTTCCGTCCTCGTTCGCTACAGGAGCCAGGACGGAAGCGAGGGGGCTGTCTCCAGAACGGTGCTTCCGTCCGTCGCCCTGGGGAGGCGGTGGCGGACAGCGCGCCCACCGTGAACGTGGCGGCGGCTGGGCATCACCACTCCCGGGCCCCTACGACAACAGCACGAGGCCCCGCCATGCGGCCCACTTCCTGGCGCGGATGGAGCGCTGACGCGGGCGCGAATGCGGGTCCTTCGCTCGAGGTGAGCTAACCGGGATCGAGCGCCCAGGTTCCTGCCTCCCGGCGTTTCAATGCCTGCTGCGCTCCAAACGGGACCAGTCCCTGTCCCTTGGCCGCTTCCTCCAGGACTGCTTTGGCTTCGGCCGTCCGGTAGCGGAGCAGATGTGCGGCAGCCATCACACGCACGTCCATTCGCTCATGCTTGAGCAGCACTGCGAGAGCGTCACGTCCGACATTGCCGTGGGCCAGGAGCTTGTCGACGGCGGCACCGTACTTCCTGGCGTGCTTGTTCCCGGTCTTGGCGTCTCCCCGGAAGATGGCCTGGTTCTGCGCGACCACGTTCCGGGCAAACTGCGCGACAAGATCCTCCAACTTCATCACTAGAGCCCTTTCCCGATGTTCTCAATGGCCAGCAACCGAGCCCGCCCGGCCAAGCGATGTGCTCGCTTCCGTCCACGATGCCTCCCTCGTCACGCTATCCTTCGAGGGTACTCCCTTGTCGGGTGGGAGGATTCGGAGGCGCACATTTTCCATAGGGCGCCCTGGGGTGGACGATGCGGTTTTCATGTGTCGCAGTTCTAGGCTGTGTCTTGCTGCTGGCAGGCTGTGCTGGTGTGGAATCAGCTTCCGGAAGAGGAGGCTCGCGAGTCCTTCGACAGCGCGTGCCAGTTGGTACGGTCCTCATTGCTCCCTCCGGAAAGGTTTCACGGCAGGCCCTGGATATGGGCCTGCTGGACTTGGAGTCTTTTGAGGAGCTGCTGGTACGAGCCGGGTTGGAAGATCCAGACGAGCTTCCACTGCGCCGCAATCCCTTCACGCCGGACGACGCGGTGGAGGTGCTGGGCCGGTTGATGGAACAGCCAGTAACGCTTGGCACCTTTCCACCGCGCATGGCGGCAGGCTTCCTCTTGCAAGAGGTGCTGGAGCGAGGCGAGGTTTCTCGCGAGGAGTTGGCTCGGAGGGTGATGAGGATTTCTCGCGAGCAATTGGCGGTGCTCCGGCCGGATGGCTACCTCGCCTGGGCCCTGACCGGACGCACGCAGCAGAAGGTGGCGCCCATTGTGTGGCGGGACGGGGCCTTCCGCGCGAACGGCTTCGAACTGGGCCGCTTCTACAGCGGAAAGGATGGGGTCTTCCGCGCCGTGGACGCGCGGCTTCAGGCTTCGGACCGGCGGCCCCTAGCGGAGGTGTACGACGACGCGGACGTCATCAACCGCTCACTGGATGGGGCCGAGGACGCCTTTGCTGATCTGTACCATGCACTGGGGCACGCGCTTTCCCGCCCCATGGACAGCCTTGTTGGCTTGAGCAACCTGCCTGCCGGCCTGGCAGCTCTCATCTCGTCGTCGCCCGCATATTGGGAGCGCTTCCAGTACATGACGGAAGGAGAGCAGATTCGCGAGGTGGCGCGGCTGACGACGAGCATCTTCGCCACCTGGGGAGCGGCATCGGCGACGACACGCACGGTGACGGGCCTAGCGGCGGGGGCGGAGGCCACGGTGCCTGTGCTCGCGCTGTCCGCGGAGGGGGCACTGGCGCTGGAGCGCGTCGTTGTGCCAGTGGGGCATGCAGCGTCGGTGTTGAGCGCGGGGCCTGGGGCCGCGATCATCCTCCAGCGGGCCGGAGACGCGGCAGGATCAGGAGGCGGGAACGGAGGAGGTCCGCAGGAGGCTACGTCGCCGGGCGGCCCGAAAGGCTACTCGTCCTTCAAGTCGTTCAAGCGGGCCATGGGGCCAGCAGGAGAGGGTAAGGAGTGGCACCACATCGTGGAACAAACGAATGGGAACGTGGCGCGCTTTGGGCCGCAGGCGCTCCACAATACGGAGAACATCGTTCCGCTCGAGAAAGCACTTCATAACCTCGTGAGCGCGTTCTATTCGTCCAAACGTCCGTTCATCACCGGCTCGGAATCACTGACCGTGCGGCAGTGGCTGAGTGCTCAGACGCTTGAATCTCAACGGGCATTCGGCCTGCGCAGCATCGAAAACATCAAGAAGGGAATCTGGCGATGACGCCTGCGGCACTCGTCGATGAATTCGCCTCTCACGTTGAGGCGCAGACTGACGCGATCTTCCGGGGAGACTCCAAGACCGGTAACAAGCACGCGAAGAAGTACCAGGCCGCGATGAGGAAGCTTCGGGAGATCGGCGACGAAGGTCGCGAGGCACTCACGGTCCTGCTGAAGCACTCACGAATGGATGTTCGAGTCGCGGCAGCGGCATACCTGCTTCGCTACAGGACCCACGAAGCGAAGGCCGTCCTGGAGCATGCAGCGGGCGGCGAAGGGTTGGCGGCGTTCGAGGCCTCGGAGGTGCTGAAGCGCTGGGAGGAGGGGGCATGGAACCTGGATCCAGCCTGACAGGGAGCGAGCACTGACGCGGGCGCGAATCAAGCGCGAGCACCGCACGGCATGTGTGTTATTGAAAGACATGCCGACCCGCCTCGTGACGCTCCTGGGCATCCTGGTCCTTTCCGCCTGCGCGAATCCTCCCGGAGACAGCGGGGGACCGCCGGACGCGGGAGCGGGTGACTACGATCTCCCGTCCATCCCCTACACGGTGGACGCGGGCGCCCCCATCGACGCGCCCCGTGAATCCTGGACGTTCGTGCCCGTCTCCGACGCCCACTGCGCGAACGGGACGTCCACGGGCATGGCCGTCAACCTCACGGACCGCTCCAAGCGGGTCGTCGTCTTCCTCGCGGGCGGTGGCGCGTGCTGGGAGGCCGCCGCCTGCGCGTTGGGCACGGCCACGCACATCACCGACACGATGGGTGCGGATCCCGTGCTGGCCGAGGCCCGCGCGCCGGAACTCGCGGCGCTCTTCGACCGCGACGACGTCCGCAATCCCTTCCGCGACGCGAGCTTCGTCTACATCCCCTACTGCACGGGCGACCTCCACGCGGGCACCCGCATCCAGACGTATGACTGGTTCGGCCCCAAGAAGGTCGAACACGTCGGCGCCCGGAACATGGATGCGTACCTGCGACGGCTCCAGCCGACCTTCCCCCAGGCCGACCGCGTCTGGCTCACCGGCATCAGCGCGGGCGGCTACGGGGCGACGTTCCACGCGTGGCGCGTGCAGAAGGCCCTGCCCTGGGCGCGGGTGGACGTGCTGAATGATTCGGGGCTCATCATCAACACACAGGGGGATGGCCGCTACGGCACGATGCGCGCGAGCTGGGGCATGGAGTTCCCTCCCGGCTGCACCGGGTGCGACACGGGCTTGTCGGCGGTGCTGGGCGCGTCCGCGCGGCTGCTCACCGCTCCCCGGCGCTACGGGATGCTCGGGTACCTCCAGGACGGCACCATCTCCCTCTACTTCGGACTGGAGGGCGCGCAGGTGCAGTCCGGCCTGGAGGCGGCCCGCGCTTCCGCGGCGCCGAACGTGAAGACCTTCTACCTGCCGGGCAATCCTCACGTGCTCCTCTCCCAGCCGGAAGCCGCGAACGGCGCGGGACTCACCGTGCGAGGGTGGATCCAACAGTTCGCGGCGGAGGATCCGGCCTGGGACCACGCCGGCCCCTGACGTGACGTTTCCCTGAGTCTCACGCCAACGTCGAGGAGCATCGCGGGGACGTGAGGGAGCATTGCTCACCTCCAGGTCCGCTTTGGCTTCGGCCGTCCGATAGTGGATCCCTTCTCGGGAGGCGTCGATGTTCGTGCGTCGGAGCTGGGCCGTCGTGTTGCTGCCGCTGTTATCCGGAGCGGGGTGGGCGGAGGAGCCTGCCGACTCCCAGGACTCTGAAGCGGTGGTGGACTCCCTCTTCACCGAGACGGATGGGTTCGTACCGCTCGAGCCTTCCGGTGAGGAGGGAGAGGCACAGCTCAAGGACGCTCCTCCGCGCCCCTCGCCGCCCGACTCAAGCCCGCGCTGGGCGAACCTCGTGAGCCTGGAGACCACGACGTTGGCGTTGCATTCGCGGGGGACGGTGGGACGAGACGAGGGCTTTCTGCAGGTGGCGCCGCGGTTGGTGGTCGCCAGACCCGGAGTGCTTCACCTCGGCCTGGGTGCCCCGGTGCGGCTGCGGATGTGGGGCGGTGGGGAAGGGGCCGGCCTCGTGCGGAAGGAGGACTGGGACACGCTGTCCGACTGGGGCCAGGTGGTGCGCATCCTCACGGTGGGAGGGGATGCCCCGAACTCGCTGTGGATGGGCGCCCTGGAGTCCTACACCCTGCTGTCCGGGCACCTGGTGCGTCGCTACAACAACCGAGGCAACCCCGACTACCACCCCGCCGGGGCGGTGGTGACGGGCCTGCTGGGACCTGTGTACGTGGAGGCCTTCGCCTCGGACGTGCTGGGTGCGCGGCTGATGGGAGCAGAAGTCGTCCTGGACGCGCAGCACCTTCTCTTCGGCCGCCCACGCAATCCCTTGCAGTACATGCTGTCGCTGTCCGCGGTGCATGACTGGGGGAAGGCCGGAGGGACATTGGAGCCGATGACGCTGGCCCACCTGGATGGGACGGTCATCCTCGTGCGGCACAGGAACCCCGAGGGCGGTTTCGAGTTGCAGGTGATGGGGGGCTGGGGCTGTCTCTGATACACATCTGACGC